>JANQPS010001178.1 GCA_028285365.1 Thermoanaerobaculia bacterium
CCGAGAAGCCGACCGTTGACCTCCAGTGGCCGCTCGAGCAAGACCCAGGGTCGCCGTCTGTGGATGCCGGGCTCTGGTGGGGGGTACGCGGGCGGCGACGCTGCTCCCTGATGGACCTCACCGCTTCCGAGCGCGTCCCGGCGTGACCAGAATCTCTGGACGGCGGCGCGCTCGCTCCGGAGCTCCAGCTGTAGCCAGTCGTAGCGAACGGCGCGGCCGACCTCGGCCACGACGTTGACGATGAGGTCGCCCTCCCGACGGTTGGCCGGTTCGATGCGGCGCGCCGCGGAGCTCACACCTTCGAGATCGTGAACGCGTCGCTCGAGGCGCGCAGCGCGACGCATGGCGGCAGTCAGTAGCAGAGCCAGAACAGTGATTGCGCCGATCAGCGGGAGCGTTCGACCCCAGCCCGAGAACTCGGCGAGCGTCATGGTCGCGAGGCCGACCAGCCACCCCGCGCCGTCCCAGGTCAACCACCAGCTGTTGCTGAACGACCAGCGACCCGTCGCGGTCCACGCTTCGAGGCGGTCGAAGAGGATCAGGGCGACGAGGAGCGTGACGAGCGAGAGTGCTCCCGACCACGAGGTCCATGCGGGCGGCAGGTAGAGCAGTACGGCGGTTGCGGCCGAGACCGCAAGTCCGGCGCGGGTGATCTCGCTCCACCAGCGACGATAGCCGCGGCGTTCCGGTGCATCGAGCGACTGTGACCGACTGGCTCGCCTGACGGACTGAGCGAGGGTGGTGACCAGCAAGGTGCTCAGCACGACTGCCCCGAGTCCGAACGATCGTCCCACTCCTGGAAGAGCCAGGGCACCGAGCCCCAGGGTGCTGCTTCCCAGGGGTCGGAACGAGGCTGCCAGGCCCGCCAAGAGGACGACGAGCACCAACTCGCTCGACAAGACGAGCTCTCGCAGCTGCCCGGGATTCGCCAGCAGCAGAGCCGCCCACGCCACGGACTGAGCGACGACGAGAGCCGTCGAGGCCCACCCTGGCATGGTCTCCAGGCGCGGCTGTCGCTCGGTCGTGGTGTAGTTGCCGGCGTAGTTGGCCAAGGTCGATGCTCGGTTCAGGGCTCCGTACGGAGGAGATGGCTCAGTGAGCCATATCGAAGAGTCGTTGCGGAAGTCTGCAAGATCGATGCGGATTCAGGCGCTGCGCCCCGTTCCTCGGCTCTGGAGTGGAGGAGCGAGCGGCCGTCAAGACAAGAGAATCGCGGATTCCTGCAACTTTCGCCCAATGAGACGTTTCCAGCAGAGCCCGTTTCTCGTAGAATCGCGTCTTGACGCGTCTGGGGCCTTACCCAGGAGCGGGGTGGAGTGCGCCAATGTCGACTGATCTTGTCATCTACCAGGAGGAGTACAAGACGCTCGAAGACGTCTTGCGACGTCTCCGTGTCGACTCCAACGCCAGAGCGATCTTCCTGATCGACAAGAACGGTCAGCAGATTGCGGCGGCAGGTGAGATCGATCAGTTCGACACCACGTCTCTGGCGTCGCTCACGGCGGGCAACGTTGCGGCCACCGACGGCCTGGCGAAGCTCATTGGGGAGCGCGAGTTTTCGGTCCTCTTTCACGAGGGCCAGCAGGATCACATCCACATCTCCATCGTCGGCAAGCGGGCGATCCTCCTCGTCATCTTCGACGATCGGTCGTCTCTGGGGCTCGTGCGACTGAGAGTCAAGCGCGCCAGCGGTGAGATGGAAGCGGTATTCGAGCAGATGGCGAATCGAGCGACGGAGGCTGAAGCGGCCGCGTCCTCAGCGAGCCCTTTTGCCGAGATCACCGACGAGGACATCGACGCGCTCTTTTCCGAGTAGCTCATCGCGACTCTGCGGTCTCGATTCTCACCAAGGCACGGTCGAGTGACCTGCTGAACGGTCCCCCTGACGGTTCCCCATGTCTTGTGCTTTGTGTCTCCTACGATCACGTGCCTCTGGGCTTGCATGACCCAAGAGTCGCCACGGGGCGGCTTCGGACGAAGGGTGTTTTGGGATGACCTTCATCAACTACGCGAACAAGGAGATCAACTGCAAGATCGTCTACTACGGACCCGGTCTGGGCGGCAAGACGACGAACCTGCAGTACATCTACGACAAGACGGCTCTCGAGAGCAAAGGCAAGATGATTTCGCTTGCCACCGAGGCCGATCGCACCTTGTTCTTCGACTTTTTGCCCCTCGATCTCGGAAAAGTGAGGGGATTCACTACGAGATTCCATCTCTATACAGTGCCGGGGCAGGTCTTCTACGACGCTAGCCGCAAGCTGATCCTCAAGGGAGTCGACGGCGTGGTCTTCGTCGCCGACTCACAAGAGGCTCGCATGGACGCCAACGTCGAGTCGATCCGCAATCTCGAGGAGAACCTCGAGGAGCACGGCTTCGACCTGCGCAAGATCCCTTACGCGCTGCAGTTCAACAAGCGCGACTTGCCTGGCGTCGTGCCACTGGACCAGATGTATCGAATGCTCAACTACAAACGAGAACCCACTTTCGAAGCGGTGGCCACGACCGGTGTCGGCGTGTTCGACACGCTTCGGGCTGTGGCCAAGCTCATCCTCAAAGATCTCAGGCAGAGCGCAACCGGCTGAGGCCGGCATGGTCTGCCCACCGTTCTCGCGAGACCATGGCTCCTCGCGAGTGAACCTCGGAGACAAGCAATGAAGAACTGGCGCAAGGAAGACAACACCTACCTCCGTCGCTACGCGGCAAAACGAACCATCGACGAGATGGCGGATCGATTCCGCACGTCGGCGGACGAGGTGGTCGCGCAGCTAGAAGAGCTCAAGCTGCAGAGCAAAGACGGTCACGGTTACCGCGAGCCCTACGTCGACCCGACGATGGGTGATTTCGAAGCTGGGCTCGAGGCGTACCATGGCCGCAAGTACGCGGCGGCGGTCAAGTCGTTCGAGAAGGTCGTCGTGGGTGCGGAGCAGTTCGACCTGTCGCAACGAGCCCGGACCTACCTGGCTGCCGCCAAGACGGCCCAGGGCAAAGACGAAGGTGGTGTGGACTCCGATCCCTTCACGGAAGCCGTCTACGCGAAGAACCTCGGCGATCTGGACACCGCGCTCGAGATGTGCAGTGCGGGAGGTCGCAAAGGCAAAGACGAGCGCTTCGCGTATCTGGCAGCCTGTGTCCACGCTCTCAACGGCAACAGCACCGAGGCGATGCAGGAGCTGCGAGTGGCGATCGATATGAACGCCGAGAACCGCGTGCACGCGTACTTCGACTCGGACTTCGAGGAGCTCCGCGGCGACGAGGCGTTTGGGGAGCTCATTCACGTCGAGGCCTGACTCGCTGGCGTGACGCTGGAGGCGTGAAGGCGGGCTCATACCTCCGGCACTCGGCGAATCGTCGTCTTCGTCCCGGTCCGTCAGTCGCCAAGGAGCGTCGAAGATGTCTGAACGATTCGCCATCGTGCTCGCTGCGGGGAAAGGCACCCGCATGCGGTCACAGCTTCCAAAGGTGCTGCACCCTGTTGCGGGCAAGCCGAGCCTGACGCGGGTGCTCGACGCCTGTCGGCAGGCGGGCTGCACGCGCCTCTACGTGGTCGTGGGGCACGATTCGGATCGCATTCGCGAAGCCTACGCCGAGGCCTCCGACATCGTCTGGGTGGAGCAGGCCGAACAGAACGGCACCGGGCACGCTGTATTGCTCGCGGCGCGTGAGGCGACCACGGATCTGGCCGAGTCCAGTGGCGAAAGTGGCGAGGCTCGGGTGCTCGTGGTGTGCGCCGACAACCCGGTTCTGCGTGCCGAGACGCTCGAGCGCCTGCTCGTGGCAGCGCAGGAAGGCTGGGGAGCTGTGGGCGTGGCCCATCTCGACGATCCTGGATCGCTCGGGCGTGTCGTCAGCGACGATAGTGGTCAGCTTCAGAGCATCGTCGAGTATGCGGACGCCAGTGACGAGGAGCGGCTGATTCAGCTGATCAATGCCGGCCAGTACGCCATGCCGCTTCCGGGGGCTGTGGATTATCTGGAGTCACTCGATCCCAGAAACCAGCAGGGCGAGCTGTACGTCACCGACGCCTTCGTCGCCGCGGCTGCAGACGCCCGGGTCGATTGCATCGAGCTGGGCGACCCGGAGGAGGCCCTAGGAATCAACAATCGCGCCGACCTCGCCCTCGTCCACCGCGCGCTCACCAAGCGGACCGTCGAGCGTCTGCAGGACGGGGGAGTCACGGTGCTGGACCCGGATCGCGTCGTTGTGGAGCCCGAAGTGGAGGTGGCGGCAGATGTCGTTCTCCACCCCGACGTCACTTTGCTGGGCCGAACCCGAATCCAAACGGGCGCGGTTCTTCATCAGGGCGCGTGGGTGCGTGACAGCGAGCTCGGTGAGGACGTCGAGGTGCTGCCCTACTCGGTTCTCGACGGTGCCGCCGTTGGCGCAGGCTCGAGTGTCGGACCGTTTGCTCGTCTGCGGCCCGCCACGGTTCTTGGAAGAGAAGCCAAGGTGGGCAACTTCGTCGAGGTGAAGAAGTCGACCCTGGGCGATGGGACCAAAGCCAGCCATCTCGCTTACATCGGAGACGCCACCGTCGGCGACGAGGCCAACATCGGAGCTGGTGTCGTGACCTGCAACTACGACGGTGTGCGCAAGCACGAGACGGTCATCGGCGACGGTGCTTTCGTGGGAAGTGACACCATGCTGGTGGCGCCGGTGACGATCGGGGCGGGAGCGCTGACTGCGGCGGGCTCCGTGATCACGAAGAAGGTCCCCGACGACTCGATCGGAATCGGGCGCGCTCGACAGACCAATCTCGACGGTCGAGCGAAGAAGCTCCTTGGACGCGACAAGTAGCCGAGCTCTCTTTCGCGTCGCGACCACGGCTGCGGTCACGACGAAGTGACGAGGGTCACGACGCTGGATGGCTTGGCTTGCCTTCCCAGATTCGAGCATCGGTGATGCGGGTCAGCCGGTGAAACTCCATGAAAATCAATAGCGATCTCAACGACCAGCAGCTCGATGCCGTGACGCACGGTGACGGGCCGCAGCTCGTCATCGCGGGGGCGGGGTCCGGGAAGACTCGGGTCATCACCTATCGAATTGCCTGGCTGGTGCGCGAGCGGCGTGTGGAGCCCTACCGCATCGCTGCCGTGACCTTCACGAACAAGGCAGCTGGTGAGATGAAGGAGCGCGTGGAGTCGCTGCTCGGCGGTCCCAGCGAAGTCTTCGTCGGCACTTTTCATCGATTTGCGTTGCGCCTGCTACGTCGCTACGGCGAGCGTGTCGGTCTGGCCAAAGGCTTCAACATTCTCGACACCACGGACCAGCTGAGCCTGATGAAGCGCGCCATCGAGCTCGAGCACCTCGATCCGAGTGCCGTGACTCCCAGAGGTGCACTCTCCAGAGTCAGCTCGGCGAAGAACAAACTGATCGACCCGGCTCACTTCGAGGCCGAAGCGCACGGGTACTGGGAGCAGAAGGTTGCTCAGGCCTACAGTCGATATCAGCGCCTGTTGCGCGAAACGGGAGGCGTCGATTTCGACGACATGATCGCGCTGGCGGTGCGGCTGCTCGAGCAGGAGCGAGAGCTCGGCGAGCGCATGCGTCGGCGCCTGCGCTACCTCCTGGTCGACGAGTTCCAGGACACCAACTACGCGCAGCTGCAGTTGATCTCCCAGATCTGTGGTGAGCACGGCAATCTGACCGCAGTTGGCGACGAAGACCAGAGCATCTATCGCTGGCGGGGTGCGGAGCTCCAGAACATCCTCGAGTTCGAATCGAGCTTCGACGGGGCGGTCACTCGCAAGCTCGAGCGCAACTACCGATCGACCCAGAACATCCTGGATGCGTCAGGAGCGGTCGTCGCCAACAACGAGAAGCGTCGTGGCAAGCGGCTGTGGACCGACTCCGGGTCAGGAGAGCCGATCGATCTCTTCTACTCGGGTGACGAAGGTGACGAGGCACGTTGGATCGTCGATCGGGTTCGCGAGCTGGCGCCCACCTATCGTTTCAGCGGCGCGGCGGTCCTGGTGCGCACCAATGCACAGACCCGTGTCCTGGAAGACGAGCTGCTGAGACAGAAGGTTCCCTATCGACTGATCGCGGGCGTGCGCTTTTACGAGCGCGCCGAGATCAAGGATCTCATCGCCTATCTCAGGCTGGTGCGCAACCCGAGCGACAATTTGTCGTTGCGGCGGGTGCTCAATCAACCGCCACGCGGCATCGGCAAAGCCACGCAGGCTGCCGTGTTTGCCGAAGCGGAAGAGATGGGGCACTCCATCTGGGACGTGTTGCGTCTCGAGAGATTCAACGCCATCGCTCCGCGCGGCGCCAACGCTCTGCGAGGGTTTCGCAAGCTCGTCGAGGAGCTTCGGGAGCAGGCGTTGACCTGCTCCCTCGCGCAATTGCTCGACGAGGTGATCGCCCGGGTGGGTTACCTGGATCTATACCGCAAGGACGATCCCGAGGGAGAGGCGCGTCTTCAGAACATCCAGGAGCTCCAGTCCGCGGCGCAGGACTTTTCTGAAAACCTGGATGGGGTGCCGGCCCTGCTCGTCCGTGACGATCTCGTGGCTCCGGCTAACCCGAAGAAAGACTCGGACGACTCGCAACTCGACCTGCTATCCGCTACGGGATCGACAGCACCGGGCACCCAAGACGATGGGAGCGAGAGCGCCTTCGATCTGGAAGGCGCCCCGCTGGACGAGACCGACGCTCTGACCTCGTTTCTGGACTACGTGTCCCTGGTCAGCGATACCGATCAGCTCGAAACTGACGCCGGGGTCTCGTTGATGACGTTTCACAGTGCCAAGGGCCTCGAGTTCCCGGTCGTGTTCCTCGCCGGTTTGGAGGATGGCTTGCTGCCGCATTTCAACTCGGAGACCCCGGACGAGCTCGAAGAAGAGCGCCGCCTCCTGTACGTGGGTATGACGAGGGCACGTGAGCGTCTGTTGCTCTCGACCTGCAGCCGTCGTCGCGTGGCGGGTCGCTACCAGGATCAGGAGCCGTCGTTCTTCTTGGACGAGATTCCGGACGACCTGCTGCGTGTCAGTGACGGTGGACGCTCGCGCTACGACTGGCGAGCCGAGCCCGTGCACGACTTCTTCAAGACCGACCCGAGCTCGCGCAGCACGCCAAAACCGGTCACCGCACGTCCGCGTCGCTCGAGCGCCTCGCCGTCCATGGGACCGTCGCGGCCGGTGACCGCGGTCGCGCAGGGAATGGGCGTCAAACACCCCAAGCTCGGCAAGGGTGTCGTGCTCGAGATCGACGGCGAAGGCGAGAACGCCAAGCTCACAGTGTTCTTTGATCGAGCCGGCAAGCGCCGCTTGATTGCGAAGTACGCCGGACTCGAGCCGGTGGACTAGCGGAGTGGGGGATGCGGTCCAGCGAGTTCGAGACCGTCGACGACCGAGGTCTGGCGTAGGCGACCGCCTGACCGTCGTCGACGGCCAGTTGAGGTCCGTGCGAGCTCGGCGGACGAATCACCGTGGGAGGAGTGTGGGCCAGTCGAGCATCGGTTCCTGTTCCTGGTGGACTGCGACGTGGACGACAACGACGGTCACACTTCGGCCGTCATGGCGAGTGCTCACGAGATCCCTCGCCAAGGCTCGGGATGACATTGGGAGGAAGGGCGCAGGGCCTGTCCTGAGTCTGCCGAAGGGCCTGTCCTGAGGTCTTCCGAACGCTTGTCCTGAGTCTGTCGAAGGCTTGTCCTGAGTCCGTCGAAGGGAAGAAAAGCCCCTCAGCACGCAAAGGCGAGGATGTAGCCGTTCGGATCGCGGATGCCGAACTCGCGCGTGCCGTAGGGCATGTCTTGAAGCTCCCACTCCACAGTGACCTGGTCGCGCAGCTCGGTCCAGAGGCGCTCGACGTCGTCGGGGTAGAAGTAGAGCGTCCCTGAGAGCGCCGGTGTGGCTCCGAGGTTCTCGCCAGTCGAGAACATCAGTCTGGCAGCGCCACTCTCGACCGACGCCGTGTCGCCTTCACGCCAGTGGAGCTCGAAGCCGAGGCGCTCGACGTAGAACGCCACGGTCTCGTCGAGATCGAGGACGCGTAGCAGCGGGCTGAGCTCTTTCATCGTCCTCGAGCCAGCCTTGGCCATCGCCTCTAGATGGGCAGGTAGTCGGAGCGCAGCATGGAGTAGAGAAGGTGATCGACCCTCTCGTTGCCAAGCCTGAAGTAGGCGCGAAGCTGACCTTCGAGGGCAAAGCCGAGCTTCTCGAGCACTCGCTGTGACGCTACGTTGCCGACCGCGCAGCGGGCCTCGAGCCGCTCGAGGTTGGATCTCAGAAAGAGCTCGGGGAGCAGCAGGACAAGTGCTCGGGTCATGACGCCATGGCCCTGAAAGTCGGTCGAAAGGGCGTAGCCGATCTCCCCCAGACCATGCTCCCAATTGTTGACGACGAGGGTGATCCAGCCCGCGGGTTGATCGTCGACGTCGATGATCCAGACGAAACGTTCGCCGCGACATCGGTAGAGATCGGCAGCCCCGTGCGTCAGGAGGTCGGCCCGGAGTTGCGACACGCTGACGTCGCGCAGCGGTTGGTAGCGCCTCACGCTGGCCTCAGCTCGCCAGCGCTTGAGAAGCACCGCGTCGTCCGAGGTGGCGGGCCTCAGGTCGACTTCGCGATGCTCCCAGTCACTGGCTGTACGAAGCTGTTGGGTCACGGTCGAGAGATTCTATCCACGAGACCGCGGCGAAGCATCCGTGTGGATTCGGTCCGCTGATGATTGGCAAGAAACGTCAGACCGCAGGACAGGTGGCTCATGCTGCGCGACGACGTTCGAAAGACAACGGAGCGACGATCGACCGACGAATGGCTTGCGAGCGCCTCGATCCCAGGGCCATGACGATGACCATGGAGTAACCCAGCAGAAAGATCATCAGGAACGGAACCTTCCAGTACTGCTCGAAGGCGATAGCTAGCCCGAGTCCTGTGGCGAGGTAGGTTGCGATCACCGCTTCGGCCCACCACGAGGGTGTGCGGGGTGCATCGTAGTCGTGGCTGCCATCAGTCCCTGCATGCTTGGCAGCCGAGGTCGCACTCGTTTTCGAGGCCGTCTTGGAGCTCGAGTGTGTCGAAGGTATGGGATGGACCTGGCCGCTCTTGGGGGTTCGGACGAACTCACCGCCTCGTTGAACCAGACCCCGGAGGACTGCTCGGGAGTTGTGGAGTGCCATTCCGATACCGAGAGCCATGACCGGGATCTGGAGCACGGCGGCCCGTCTCAGGCTCTGTCCGGCCAGCTTCTGAGAGACCATGTAGAAGCTCAGCACCGATAGCCAGGCGGTTGTCAGAATGACGGCGTCCAACGGCATGACGATGTGCTTGATCCCCTCGATCGGCAGCAGCGCGGTTGCGGGGAGCAAGAGCGTGAGCAGCACCATGAGCGGGTAGGCCAGGTTGCTCGAAAGGTGTGCGACCGCTTCGACCCGGGTTCCGAGCGGGAACTCGGCGGTGAGGATTTGTCGCCCGAGCTTGCGAAGTGTCTGGACCGAACCCAGAGTCCACCGACGTTGCTGTGAGCGAAACGCCGCGAGGTTCTCGGGCAGCTCCGCCGGCACGTCGAGCTTCGAGAGAAAGCGGAAGCGCCAACCGGCCAGCTGCGCTCGGTATGAGAGGTCGAGGTCCTCGGTGAGGGTGTCGTGCTGCCATCCTCCAGCGGAGACGATGGCTTCTCGCCGCCAGACACCTGCGGTGCCGTTGAAGTTGAAGAAGCGACCCCTCAGATGACGAGCGGCATGCTCGATGAGGAAATGGCCGTCGAGGAGTATCGCCTGGAGGCGAGTCAACAGAGAGTGCTCTCGGTTGAGGTGGTCCCAACGGGCTTGAACCATGCCGATTCCCGGGTCGTCGAACTCCGGCACGATGCGTTCGAGGAAGTCTTCCTCCGGGACAAAATCGGCATCGAAGATGGCGATGAGCTCACCATGTGCCTGCGCGAGACCAGCGTCGAGAGCTCCGGCCTTGAAACCGGTGCGCTCGGTCCTACGAATGTGGCGTACGTCGTGCCCTCGGCTCACGAGATCGGCAGTCTGGCGCTCGAGCACGAGGCTCGTCTCGTCGTCGGAGTCGTCCAGGATCTGGATTTCGAGCAGCTCTCGTGGATAGCGCAGACGGGATGCGGCTTCGACCAGCCGCGGCGCGACGTTGAGCTCGTTGTAGATCGGCAGCTGGACAGTGACCCGAGGTCTTGCGTGGAGAGCCGCCTCTCGCGGCGCGGATGAAGGGTCGTTGCGGCCGCGCGCGCGCGCGAGCCGCGAGATCATCACCAGCCGATGGATCCCGTACAGGGAGAGCAGAGCGAGCACGCCATAGTAGGCTGCCAGCAGGACGACGCCACTACCGAGGCTCACGCGTCATGCCTCCGAGGCCAGGCACGCCGCCGGCCGGCTCTGCGAGGTAGCCGCGTCGGACTGCTGACCGCACCCGGCCCATGAGTCACGCGACGAGCACCCCGAGAGGCCAAGAGCTGTGCAGGCTCGGCCCGCTCGTCGTACTCATCGGCTTCGGCGCTCTCGCGCTGATTTCGGACTTTCGTCACCATGGTCTTGGGTACCTGTCGGGTGTGGGTCTCGCTTTTGTGGGCCTCGCTCTGACGTTCGCTCACTATCGAAATCTGGATCAGAGCAGCGAGCCGCCTGGCAGCGAGTCGGACCAGCGCGTCCCTCGACTGAGTCTGGGTGTTGTTCTGGGGGTTGCTGTAGCGGCCCGTGTCCTCGTGCTCATCCCTGCGCCGAGCCTCTCTGACGACATCTACCGCTATCTCTGGGACGGTCGTGTCGTCGTATCGGGAGAGAACCCGTATCGGCTGGCCCCGGCGTCGCCCGAGCTCGCTTCGCTGCGCGACGACATCTGGCGCCAGACAGCGCATCGTGACGTCCCCACCGTGTATCCACCGGCTGCGCTTGCGATGTTCAGTATAGCCACGCTGTTGCCCGAGCCGATCGTCGCGTATCGAGTGATCCTGTTGCTCTTCGACGTCGTGTCGTGTGTGCTGCTGTGGAAGCTGGCCGAGAGGTTTCAGATAGCTCGCTCCAGAACCGTCCTCTATGCCTGGAATCCCCTCGTGATCCTGGAAGGTGTGGGCTCGGGACACGTGGACCTGATCGGCGTGACCTTCGTGTTGTGGGCGCTGCTGAGCCTGTCGAGGCTCGGTCGAGACCACGGTGAGGGCCAGAGTGGAGTCCACGATGCCTCGCAGTCGAGAGGGCACGAGCTGGCCTCCCTGACCGTCTGGGCTGGCCTCGCTACGGCACTCGGCATCTTGACCAAACTCGTGCCGGTGGTCGTCGCGCCGTTCTGGTGGGTGCTGACTCGACGCTCCATCGGCTATGCGTCGACGGTTTGCGCGATCCTGCTCGTGACGTTGCTGCCGGTCGTGTGGTGGACCGGAGGGGTTCCGCCGGGTCTCGTTACCTACGGCGTGTCTTGGGAGTTCAATGGCCCGCTGTACGAACCCCTCTGGCGGGCGCTCGATGTGGCAGGTGTCGATGCGGCCGCCAAGTGGCTGCTGCAGAGCGTCGAGCACATGACAGGAGCACACGAGGCGCTCGATCCCCTCTTTCGCTACCTCTACCCGCAGCTCCTGGCGAAACTCGTCCTGGGTCTCGCGCTGATCGTGATCGTGTGGCGTGGAATGAAGAGCGTCGACTTGCTGGCCGGGAGTCGGTGGGTGCTGGGTGGCGCGCTGCTGTGCTCGGCGACGCTCTACCCTTGGTACGTCCTCTGGATCGTGCCGCTGGCCGCTCTGACTCTCTCTCCCTTCTGGCTGGTGCTCACCGTGACGATGCAGTTTGCGTACTTGCCGCGGCTCGTGGGTTTGGAACTCTTTCCCTGGGTCTTCGTGATGGTGTGGTTGCCGCCTACCGTGGCGGCCTTCGCATGGCGTCGGTTGCGCGACCATGCGAGTCGATTGCAGGATGGCGTCATGGAGGATGCTGCCGTTTGAGACATGCGCTCCGCATCTCGTATCGAGGGACGGATCTGGCCGGTTGGCAGCGACAGGACAATGCACCCACGGTCCAGGAGCATGTCGAACGGGCTCTGACGCGGCTGGCGGGCTCGACGGTGAGCGTCGTTGGCTCGGGACGTACGGACGCAGGAGTTCACGCGCGCGCACAGGTCGCCCACGTCGATCTCGAGTCGCCGCTGCCCTGCAAGGCACTCGTTCTTGGCACCAACACCCTCCTTCCGGACACGATACGAGTGCTGTCCGCCGCTCGGATGCCTGGCGACTTTCACGCGCGGTTCTCAGCTGTCGGAAAACGCTACGTGTACCGGTGGTCGACCGAGCCGGTCGTTTCGCCGCTCGAGGCGCTGCTGCGAGCGGCGCTCGACGCACGCGCAGATCTCGATCTGATGGCCGAGGCCACACGCGTCTTCGTCGGTCGTCGAGACTTTGCTGCGTTCGCGAATGCCGGTGGTGCGCACACGACGTCGGTGCGCGAAGTGACTCGCTGCGAGCTCGTGCGCGACGGCTCGCATCTCGAGTTGATCGTCGAAGGTGAGGGTTTCCTCAAGGGAATGGTGCGCTCGATCGCGGGGACTCTCGTCGAAGTCTCCGTTGGACGCATGGCGCTCGACGATCTCGCCGAGTTGTTCGAGGGCGGCGAGAGGTCACAAGCCGGACCCACGGCGCCCGCCCGTGGCCTGTGCCTGGAGCGGGTCTTCTATCCACCGGAGCTCGAAGCCCTGGACGTCTTTCCCGTTGGCGCTGCGTGGAGCTGACTACCGAGCTGAGTGACTGCGAGCCGCAGGGGGCGAGTGCGGAAGAATCCTCCGGTCAATGCCTGGTTCTCTGACCGGAGCAGCGGACAGGCCCTGTGATACCTTGCCGACGCCCGAGCGGGGCGCCCCTCATCGAGCTCGCAGACGAGGAAAGACGAGGCGCTCACCTTTCTGTCGCGAACTGACACCACAGGAACGTAGCACTCGAGAATGCAGAGGCTGATCACTGGCCTTGCCGTGGCGTTCGCGGTCAGCGCGCTGACCCTTCTGGCGCCTTCGTGGGCGGTTCTCGGAGCTCTCGTCCTGATCGGCCTGCTTGCGGCCGTCGAGTTGGTGGCTCTGGCTCGAGTCCAGGCCCCTGGGCTCTCGCGAGTGCCGCTGCTGATTGCGCTCCCGGCGGCAGTTGCTCTGGTCCACTTTCTCGAGATGCGCGCGGTGGGCGCCTTTGCGGTTTGGGTGGGGCTGGGTTGGGGTGTCGTGATCTTTGCTCTCCTCTGTGGCTTCTCGCTCCCGGGAAGTCCTTCGGAGAGGATGGCAGCTTCTCTGTGGATGGCCTGGGGACTCGTCTATCTGAGCGTGCCGCTTCTGGCCTACGTCAGCGTTCACGTTCGCGATCCTTGGCTTGCCTTCCTGCTGCTGGCGATCGTGGGCTTCGACGACACGTTCGCGTACTTCGTCGGCTCCAAGATCGGCAAGCGTCGACTGGCACCCGGTCTGTCGCCCAAGAAGTCGTGGGAAGGCTCGGCAGCGGGCATGGTGGGTGCCCTTTTTGTCGCGGCCGTCTGGTGTTGGCTGAGACTCGGCGCACTCGACTGGCGTCTCCTGGCGCTGTGCGCGGTTGCGATCGTGGCTGCTCAGCTCGGTGACCTGTTGGAGTCACTCATGAAGCGCGCCGTCGAGGTCAAGGACTCGGGAGGTCTGCTGCCCGGCCATGGCGGCGTGCTGGACCGCATCGACGCGATGCTGTTGGCGGCTCCTGT
>JANQPS010001180.1 GCA_028285365.1 Thermoanaerobaculia bacterium
ACTGGCCACCCTCGCGCTTCTGACCGCCGGGCTCACCAGTCTCGGCTGCCGCTCCGAGCTGCGCGGCGACTGGCAGGGAACCTTCGACGGCAACGTCACCGGCACCGTCGAGATGACCATCAACTCTCGAGGCACGCGCTGTCGAGGGTCGATGGTCGGCCAGACGTCGTCGGGCCAGCCGTTCGAGGCCAAGCTCGAAGGAACACTCGACCGTGGGCTCCTCAACGCGACGTTCCGAGGCAGCAGCCAGGGCGGTGACGGGCTGCCCATCCGATTTTCGGGAGAGCTCGCCGGAGAACTCCTCCCCGGCGAAGACACCGTGGGGGCGGGTCGGGGTCGCTGGCAGGCCGAGATCCTGCTCGTCCGTTCCCCAATGGGCGGGACCTGGACCCTCGAACAGGGCCGTTGACCCTCCAAAGAGGTGCCAGGGACTTCGTAAGTCGCTGAGCACGAATCGCTTAGCTCAGCGCCCGAGAGGTGCCAGGGACTTCTCAGGAACCGAGAGGAGAGGGCGCACGCCCGCCTCGCCGACTGGACTTGTTGAGCCGCTATCGAATCGTAGTGTATCTGACTCAGATATTTTTCTTAGCTGTCTTGACTAATTTCTTGGAATAGTCTACGATCTCACTCAGTTATCAGAGGCGTCGAGCGAGAGAAGCCTCGAAGACACCCCTCCGGCGAGCTCGCCCTTCGAGCCCCGAGGTCAAAACCAGATTTCAACACCGGGCCCTTGCAAGGACCCGCGACGTCAATAGGAGAAACACCATGACGACACTCGTTTCCAACCTGCCAGTGACCCAGCGCAACACTCCGAGCATCTTCGACCGTTTCTTCAACGAGTTCGTGAATCGACCGTGGGATGCCACAGAACCAGTCGCGACCAACGGCTGGCGCCCTGTCGTCGACGCTTTCGTCAGCGATAACGGCGTCAACTTCGTTGTCGACCTGCCGGGCGTCAGCAAGGACGACCTGCAGCTCAGCGTCGAGAACAACATCTTGACGCTCTCGGGCGAGCGTGACCGGGGTTGGGACCACGAAGCCAGTTCTGGCTCTCGAGCGGAGCGCGCTTTCGGCAAGTTCCAACGCTCCTTCGCACTCCCGCAGTCGGTCGACGCGAACAAGGTCGAGGCGACTCTCGAGAACGGCGTGCTGAACATCTTCGTCCCGAAGGCCGAAGAGGCCAAGCCGAAGACGATCAACATCAAGTGATCAGCTGATCACCATCTAGCGCCCCGCGCAGCGCGCGCTGCGCGGTCGCTAGCCATGGCCCTCTCGACGGGGCCGGATCTTCCAGGGGTGCTTGAATGCACCCCCTTTTTTTTGTCCATCCAGCTCACGAAGCCGGACGTCAGTTGGACGTTCCCGGGAAATCACCGAGCGTCAGTCTCTCCATGACGACTGGGAACGAGCCAGGCAACTCGAGCGACTCCGAGCCGTCGGTAGTTTCGACCGACAGGTACAGTCACCCTGAAGCGAGCCGCCTCCCTGCCGACGCAGGACGCCCCCGAGCTTCAGCACGCAGTTCCCAGGCGGCGATGCGACGCCCACGGCGCCACAGATGCTGGTTTCCTCGTCGGGACCGTTGCGAAAACTTTCCGCTCCGAAGCCGATTCGACAACCACCCAATGGACGCCAGAGTCCGATGCCGGCGGACTCTCTGTTCGCTTCGGGCTCGGACGTATCGGTCGCTGAGCGGCTCGGATCCAAGATGACGTAGAGAATCTCGATCCTCGGCGCTCCCAACGCTCCGAGGTCGAGCTCACTGGCTGCGACCAGGCTCACCAAAGCCACCCTGTTCGCTCCATTGGCGCCACCCGATCTGCCTCAGGCCGATCTGCCCCAACCCGGTTATTCTGGTGCGCGGCTTTCATCATCTGAACGACCTCCTCGAGTGATGAATCCATCTGCTCTAGCGCCAAGACGGAACCATTCGAGACCCCAAACTCTCTACCGAGGCACTCGACGAGGTCCTTCGCAACGACTGCGGATATCCTTCGGATCGCCTCATGCGCTACGAGTTCGCAGACTGCTGGCTGGACACCGTCCTCGACATCGGCCCGCTTCGGGTGACCCTCGGCCGTCCCGGCGACCTGCAGTCGACCGAAACGTACGAGGTCGCGTCCACTAGTCGACGCCGACTGACCTGGACGCTGACCCTGGCCTTCTGCGCCGGTTCCGCGCTGGCTGGAGCCACGCCTGCTGCGAC
>JANQPS010001184.1 GCA_028285365.1 Thermoanaerobaculia bacterium
ATGGCCCGAGTCTCCGTGAATGGCGATTCCGTGGGCAGGGTTCAGCGCTACTCGGGCGCCAAACTGCTCGATCTTTCTCCTGGCCACCACCGCATCGTCGTCACGACCCGTGGTGGCACGCGCTACGAGTTCGACGTCGAGGTATCGGATGACGCCCCAGTGGCTCGACGAGCTCTGGATCTTCAGTAGCGCGGTCGCGGTCCGGCCGGCCCTTCTGGTTTCCAAGAACCCGCCTTTCGTTTCCAAGGACTCCCCGTGATCGTCAGGACTTCAGCGCGGACCCCGTCATCGAGGGTCCCACGGCTCAACGGCGAGCGGGTCGACTTCGAGGTTGGTGGCCTGGCGGTTTGCGTCGTCGAGCAGCCCGGGGTGCCGGTGGTTGGTGTGGCACTCTGCTACGGGACCGGGACGGCCGCGGAGCGAGACGACGAGGGCGGCGTTGCGCACTTTCTCGAGCACATGATGTTCAAGGGATCGCGGCGTTTCGGTGAAGGCGAGGTCGACTCGCTGACGCAGCGCCTGGGTGGCAGCAACAACGCCTTTACCAGCCACGACGCGACGGTCTACCACTTCAGTTTCGGCACCGACACCTGGAGCACGGCTCTCGAGATCGAGTCGGATCGCATGGACAACCTGCTTCTGGACGAAGATGCGATCGAGAGCGAGCGTCACGTGATCCTCGAAGAGATCGCAATGTACGAGGACGAGCCCTGGGACGCTCTCGACCAGCAGGTCGTCGCTCGAGTCTTCGCGGGCCACCCGTACGCCAAGCCGGTCCTCGGATCCCGGTCCTCGGTCGAAGGTCTCAGTCGGGAAGCGCTGCGCGCCTTCTACAGCCAGTACTACAACCGAGAGCGAGCGAACCTCGCCGTCGTGGGTGGCGTCCGAGCGGACGAGGTCCGGGCGGCTTGCGAGCGTTGGTTTGGAAACGAGCCTTCGCGAAGTCGCTCTGGAGCGCTGCCGGATACCGAGACACTTCCAACGAGTGTCGATGGTGGACCGATCCGCATCGAGCGGCAGCACGGTGAGCTGGCGCGTCTCCTCGTGGCATTCCCGGCTCCGGCTGTCGATACGGACGAGCACGCTGCCATGAGACTCCTGCTCGCCGGGCTCTGCCTGGGCCGCGGCAGTCGGTTGCACCGCCGCCTGGTCGAACAGGAGCGGAGTTGTCTCTGGGTGACCTCGGATCTCACGGAAGGCCGTGGACCTTCTTGCGCGTCGATTGCCCTCGAAGTGACACCTGGGTTCGACAGCAAAGATGTCGAGCTTGCCGTGCTCGACGAGCTCTCGCGGTCGGTGTCCGAACCACTCACGCAGACCGAGATCGAGAGAGCTCGACAGCTGCTTCGTGTCGACTACGTCTTCTCCCAGCAGCGGGTCGAGGCCAGGGCTGTCAACACGGCTCTGGAGCACGCGCTCTACGGCGAGGGGCATCACGAACGCTGTCTCGACCGCCTGCTGAGTGTGGATCCCTGTCAGTTTCGTGAGCTCGAGAGGTGGCTGCGTCCGGACCGGGCCGTCATCGGCTGGTCGTTGCCCAGTGTGTCGTGATCGCACTCTCCGATGGACGTGATCAGCGAGAGCGGGGCGGAGGAGCCCGTTGTGGGGGAGGCACAGGAGCGTGATGGGCTGAGAGTGCTGGTTCGGCGCGTCTCGGACGCGCCGGTGGTGGCGCTTCGTCTCTGGGCACGGGGTGGCTCCAGCGTCGAATCGATCCCGGGCTTGGCTGCCGTCACCGGGCGAATGCTCTCCGAGGGCACGAAGCGACGCGACCACGAGCAGCTTGCGGGTGATCTCGAGAGCCGCGGCGTGTCCCTGTCGTCGTACGGTGGTGTCGAGATTCACGGCCTCTCGCTCGATGCCTTGAGCGAAGACTGGCCAACGGTTCTCGAGGTAGCAGGCGAACTGTGGCACAAGTCGACGTTCGACCTCGAGCGACTCGAGCACGTCAGAGAACAGGCCAAGTCGGAGCTCCTCTCCAGTGAGGACCAACCGGACGTCAAGACGTCTCGCGCATTCCTCGAGCAGATCTATGCTCCGCACGCGTTGGCCCGGCCAGCGCTCGGATCGGCTGAATCGCTGGAGCGTGTCGATCCGCGTGACTGCATCGACCTGCACCGTAGTTGCCGTGCCTGCGAGACGGTGGTCAGTGTGGCGGGAGACATCGATGAGGATGCTGTCCGGGAGGCACTCCGAGAGCGATTCGCCGCAGCGATCGGCTCGACTCAGGGTACTGCCGACGCACCACATCCGTCCGGAACACCGGACACGTTTCGCGTCGTCGAGCTCACGGAGTCTCAACAGGCGCATCTCGTCATGGGGCACCTCACGATTCCCAGACGGCACGAAGATCTCGCAGCGCTCGAGCTGCTCGCAGTTGTCCTAGGAGCTGGGTCCGGCCTTGGTGGCCGTCTGCCGGGACGGCTACGCGAGCAGGACGGGCTGGCCTACTCTGTCCAGACCCACACGGTTGCAGGCGCGGGGGACCATCCGGGGAGGTTCTTCGTCTATCTCGGTATCGCCCCCGAGTCGGTTGATGCGGCGCTGGAGGGAGTGCGCTCCGAGATCGAACGGCTTCTCGACGGCGGTGTCAGCGTAGGAGAGGTCGACGAGGCTCGCTCGTATCTCAAGGGACGTGAGCTCTTCAGGCGAGAAACGGCGCGCCAGTGGGCCGACCTCATGGCGGAGGCTCGCATCCACCAGGTCGCGTGCGACAGCGACGCCTGGGCCGATCGTTGGGACATCAGCTCTAGTGAGGTCGAGGCGGCCGCTCGTCGACATTTGAGTCTGGACCAACTGCGAGTGACGCTAGGCAAGCCGGCTGAGTAGACCAGCCGAGTCCAGCCCGACCGGGTCCCACTGAGCGCAGCTGCTCTGACGGGGTCTCATGGTCCGAGAGACCACGCCCGCAGCCTGTTGGAAGCTGACCAACGGCGGACTGTCGATGCGTCTGTTCGAGCGCCGTTCCCTTCGCCTGGCTGTGATACCTTGCGCGAAATTTTTCGGCCTCTTGGGGGACGTCATCGCCAAGTCAGAGAATGGGTCGCTTCGGCGGACTCCGCTGCATGCATGCCACGTCGAATCGGGTGGCCGAATGGTGCCGTTTGCCGGTTGGGAGATGCCTCTGCGCTACGGCAGCGAGCTCGAAGAGCACCGTGCGGTGCGGGCGACGGCCGGACTCTTCGATGTCTCTCATATGGGAGAGCTGGTCGTTGGTGGTCCAGGCGCTCT
>JANQPS010001195.1 GCA_028285365.1 Thermoanaerobaculia bacterium
CTTCGTTGGATTCGGCGCCAGCGGAACCATGTAGAGCTTCATTGTGAGATCTCCTCCACGAGCTCGACGATCTGTTCGAGGAGCTCGAATCGCGGCGTACCGAGCGGTGCTCCGTCCAGCCCCAGTTTGAGGGTCGTCACGCCGGCTTCACGATACTTGCTGAGGCGAGCCTTGACCATCTCGCGGGTTCCGAGAGCCTGAAACTCGGTGACCATGGCGTCCGGTACGCGGCGGACGGCATCGTCGCGCTTGCCGGCGATCCACAGTTCCTGGATCGCCTGGGCGTCCTCCTCGTAGCCTGCGCGTCTGAAGGCGGCGTTGTAGAAGTTCGTCTTGGCCGAGCCCATGCCGCCCATGTTGAAGGCGACTCCCTGCTTTCGTCGCTCGATCATGTCTTCGACGTCGTCACCGATCTCGACCCGTACCGAAACGCAGAGGTCGAGGTCCTCGAGCTCACGCCCGGCCTGGTGAGCACCGTCCCGAATGAACTCGAAGTGGGCGTCCGGATGGTCGGGTGAGAACGACGTGCCCAGCCAGCCTTCGGCTGAGGATCCGGTGTAGCGGAGCGATGCGGGTCCGAGGGTTGCGAGGTAGATGGGGATTTTCGTGGGGTCGTGGGCGATGCGAATCGCCTTGCCTTCGCTGTCCGGGAGAGGCAACTTGAAGACCTTGCCCTGGTAGTCGACCTTCTGGCCGGCGAAGACCATGCGACAGATCTCGACCGTTTCGCGTAGTCGGGTCAGCGGAGGTTTGAACGGGACACCATGGAGCCCTTCGACCACCTGTGGGCCGCTGGCGCCCAGCCCCAGGATGAATCGTCCGTCAGTCAGATCGTGGAGTGTCAGTGCGGTCATGGCAGCCATGGCTGGTGCGCGGGCACTGATCTGCATGATGCCGGTCGCGAGCTTGATGCGCTCGGTCTTGTCAGCGAGGTAGGCGAGCGGTGTCACCGAGTCGCTCCACCAGGCTTCCGCCGAAAAGGCCGTCGCGACCCCGAGTCGCTCGGCATGCCTGACCCAATCGGTCATCAGGTGCAGGTTGTCCGGCTTGACGGCTCCAATCTCGATCGCGAGCTTCATGGCGGCTCTCTCCTCCTTCGGATCCCAGCACGCCGTTCCGGGGGCCTTGGGGCGGCACGTTCTCCGGTCGACCGACTCAATCTTCCAGCTTCAGAGCTTGCCGAGGGCATGTAGCGACGGCGGACTCGACCTGTTCTCGCAGTGACTCAGGAGGGTGCTCTTCGAGCAGGACGAGGACCTCGTCGTCGTTGATCTCGAACGCCGAGGGGCAGGCTTCCACGCACATGGCGTTGGCTTCACAGAGGTCGTAGTCGACGATGATCTTCAGGTCGTGCGGTCTATTCGGAGTCCAGTGGCGGAAACGGTCCGAAGAAGCCGACGATGAGTTCCAGGCGACCGTCCTCGTCGAGTTGACCGTAGTCGATGCCGTCGGCGAGCACCGCGCCGTCGGCGTTCTGCATCTGCCAGCTGAATCGCAGGCGCGTACCGTGATGACTGTCGACACCGCTCGTGATGACGATGCGCGCTCCCTGGGTCTGGTCGAGAAAGCCACCGATGTGTGCCACCAGGGCGTCACGTCCTGTCACCTCGGCGGTGGGATCGGTGTAGACGCCGTCGTCAGCCCAGGCTCGCTCGAGAAGCTCGCGGCGCTTGGTCTCGTCTGGCTCGCTCCAGGCCGCTCCATAAAGCTCGACAGCTTCTTCGGGTGTCAGCTTTTGAGCCGACAGGAGGCCGGGAGTCGAGAGTACAAGAACAAGGACTGCGATCAGCAGTCCCGAGATCTGTGCTGTCATCGGTCGAACCGAGTACCTGGTGACGTCGAGCACGTGAAGCCTCCCTTCAGATCCACTGTGGCGCGAAGCTAGCTGACGGTCGAGGGTGAGGTGAGGTCGAGCCAGCGAGAAGTCGCCGACGCCGACTCATCCTATAGGTGACCTGGAGTGAGACGTTGGCGCCCGTTCGATGGTGTCGACGCCACGATCAGCCTGTTCGACTAGCGCGTGGCGTCGACGACCTCGTTGCGCTGGCGCCCAAGATCGATGGCTCCGTCCGGAGTGGCGATGGTGCTCGTGATCACGTCCCCGGACCGGAGGTAGGCAGGGTCCTTGTCAGCCATCCGAGCGACGATCGCGGCACGCCTGGAAGGTGAGAGCATCATGGCGAGAGTTGCCTTGAGCTTCGATGGAGCCTTGAGCGCCACCCCACCAGGGGTACCCGTGGCGACCAGGTCGCCGGGCCGCAGATCGCGAATCTCGGCCAGCTCGCGAAGCGTCTCGATCGGTCCGTGGACCATGTCGGATGCCGGAGCCTGCTGGCGACGCTCGTCGTTGACCGAGAGTGTGAGAACCAGTTCTCTCCACCGTGTCATCTCCTGCTTGGTGAGGAGGACGAGGAAGGGTCCCGTGGGTGCAAAGGTTCTGTAGGACTTGGCTTTGCAAAACTGCTCGTGAGAGAGCTGCACGTCGCGCGCTGAGATGTCGTTGGTGATCACGAGGCCACCCACGTACTCGTGCAAAGTGTCTTCGTCGATTTCGATGGGACCGGTGACGTGTCTACCGATGACGAGACCGAGCTCGATCTCGTAGTCGAGGGCCCGCACGTGGCGAGGCTTGATCACCTGGTCGCCGGCCGCACAGAGGCTGGAGGACGCCTTGTGGAAGATGATGTTGTGTGTGGCCTTCGCCGGGTCCCGACCGAGCTCACGCAGATGCGAGGCGTAGTTCATGCCGAGACAGACGATGTCTCGATCACTGGTGACCGGGCAGAGCACGCGCAGGCGCGATAGATCTTCGCCGTCGGTGCCCGGGTCGATAGACCACGCGGCATCAGCTCCTCCATCCGTCAGGAACGCGCCAGTCGTCGCCCAGTTCCCCTCGAGCGTCGTGACCTTGCCGTCGATGTTGACGCCCCATGCGACCCCGCCGGATGTCTGAAAGCGGATGACCTGGATTGCCATCCCTACTCCAGCTCCGGTACCCAGCGTCCCACCGCCCGCCGGGCTTGTACCGGGGTCAATCCCAGGAGGCGCAGCACCGCCTCGCAGGTCTGCCGCCGCACCTTCTTGTTGCGACCGCGCTTGAGCTGGGCCTCGATGCCGAGCGCCACCAGGGCCCCCACCTGGTCGATCAGAAAGCGATTCGGGGCTTCCTCGAGCTCGCCCAGCTCGACCGCCATGGCGACGTCGGCGCGAAGGTGACGGCCGAGGTCATGGCGTATCTCGCCGATGTGATGAGCGGCATCGACGATCATGGCCGCCCAGTCGGGCTGCTCGACGGTGCGCTTGATGAAGGCGTCGGTCGAGATCACGATCCGTCCGATGCCCTCGTCGACGCTCGCCACTTCCGCAGCAATCTGATCCGCAATGGCTTCGGCGGCCGCGATTGCGGCCTCGCGAAAGAGCTGCTCGCGGTCGTCGAAGTGGTTGTAGAACGTACCGTTCGAGAGCCCGACGGATTCGGTGATGGCCTTGATCGAGGCGTCCGAGAGTCCGCGCTCGGCCACGGTCGCAATGGCGCCGTCGATCAGGACTGAGCGCGTGCGCTCGCGCTTGGACGATTGCCGCGATAGATCTTGGAAGTAATGTCTCATATTTGACAATACTCTCATTTTTCACCAAGATGTCAAGAAATCGATCGGGCCCCGAGCCCACAACTCAAGGAGATGTCTCTGTGGATTTGGGAATCAAGGGCCGCAAGGCCATCGTCTGCGCCTCCTCGAAAGGCCTCGGGTTGGCATGTGCTCGCTCACTCGTGCGCGAGGGTGTCGACGTCGTCGTCAATGCGCGGGGGGAAGAGGCGCTTCTGACCGCTGCGGAAGAATTGCGGTCGATCGGGGGGACCGAGGTCAAGTCGGTGGTGGGTGACGTGAGCACCCTCGAGGTTCGCGAGCGCTTGCTCGAGGCATGTCCCGAACCAGACATCCTCGTCAACAACAATGGTGGCCCCCCACCCGGCCGCTTTGCTGATTGGGACGAGACGGCATGGGATGGAGCGCTGCAGGCCAATCTGCTGGCTCCCGTGTTTCTGATCCAGGCCGTCTTGCCTGGCATGCAGCAACGTGGCTTCGGTCGAGTGATCAACATCACCTCAGCCATGGTCAAGTCGCCGCACGGTGCCATGGGGCTCTCGACGTCCGCCAGATCCGGCCTGACGGCGCTCTGCAAGGGCCTCTCGCGTGACGTCGCCAAAGACAACGTCACCATCAACAACCTTCTGCCCGAGCGCTTCGACACCGACCGTCAGAAGCAAATGGTTCAGCTGGCGTCGGCGTTTCGTAATACCTCCGTCGAAGAAGAACGCAGCGCCATGATCGAGTCGATTGCCGCCAAGCGGCTCGGTCGCCCCGACGAGTTTGGTGATGCGTGTGCGTTCCTGTGCAGTGCACAGGCAGGCTTCATCTCGGGTCAGAACCTGCAGCTCGACGGCGGCAGCTACGCAGGCCTCATCTGACCGATTGCGCTGCTGATCCAGGAGCTCGCCATGACCACCTTGCTCGTCGCCAAGATCTTGTTGACCTTCATAGCCACCGTCCAGGGGCTGGCGCCGATGCGCGCCGACTTCAACTCCACTCACGCGACCAATCCGACCTGGACGTCACACGCGCGCTTCCACGTCGTGTGGCAGGTGCTACTTCAGGCTGGAGTGTCGGTGACAGTGCTAGTGCTTCTCTGGGCCTTTCCCAGCCGGCTTCACACGTGGATCGCCGCGGCGCTGGTTTTCAACTGGACGCTGACGTTCTTCGCAACCGTCTCGAGCATGAGCCTGTTCGACGGTTCTCTCAAGGACGAGGGCACCGGGATTCGCCCCTTCGTTTTTCGAGTCGGCTCGAAGAAGCTCGAGGTCGACACCAACCTCTTCGGCGCCATCGTCCTGGGGACCTTGACGATGGTTGCCGCCGTTCTGCTGTCGATAACACCATGACGACGTCAGACGTGCGTTCACAGTCGCGACGCGACGTACCTGTACTGATCGTCGGGGCCGGCCCCGCAGGAATGGTGAGCGCGTTGTGCCTGGCTGCCCGGGGCGTCTCGACGTTGGTCGTCGAGCGGCAGAAAGGCGTCAACGAGCATCCCAAGGCGCACGAACTCAACGCTCGGTCGATAGAGATTCTCAACGCGCTCGGCATCACCGACGATCAGCTCGCTGAGGAGGCCTCGCCGGAAAGTGACGGCTCGCGCATCCTCTTTTGCAAGTCGATCAACGAAGAGTTCGGCCGGATCGACCTCCTGGCCGACGGAGCCTGTGCCCGAAAGTACGAGCGTCACTTCAGGTCGGCGCGACCCTACCTGAATCTCTCACAGACGGAGCTCGAGAGGGTCCTGGCTCGGCGGGTCGAGGAGGAGCCGCTGATCGAGGTGCTCTGCGAGCACGAGTGGCAATCGTGTGTGCAGCGAGATGCGAGGGTCTTCTCGGAAGTCCGGCGTTCGAGTGACGACGAGGTTTTCGAGATCGAGAGTCGCTACCTACTGGGCGCCGACGGCGCTGGCAGTCCGGTGCGCAAGTTCGTCGGAATCGAGATGGAAGGGCCCGAGAAACTACAGGACTTCATCAACGTCTACTTCGAGCACGGTCTGCGCGACCTGGTCGAGACGCCTGCCAAGCTCTACTGGATCCTCCATCCAGCAGCTCCTGGCGCGTTCATCGCTCACCATCTGGACAAGCGCTGGACCTACAACATGCCTCTCGCGACACCCTGGGAGCAGCGAGAGGACTACACGGAGGAGGTCCTCAGGGAACGCATCTGCACGGCATTGGGCTTCGATCCCGGGATCGAGATCAAGTCGGTGTCGTACTGGCGGATGACGGTCCAGATCGCTGATCGCTATCGAGAGGGCAACGTGTTTCTCGTCGGCGATTCGTGCCACCGCTTCCCGCCGACCGGCGGTCTGGGCATGAACACCGGAATTGCCGACGCTCACAATCTCGCGTGGAAGCTGGCGGCGGTCCTGGATGGGACGGCAGAGGCGTCACTCCTGGACAGCTACGAGGCCGAGCGACGCCCAGTGGCGCAGCGCAACGCACACGAGAGCGCGACCAACTACCAGAAGATCTTCGAGGTCATCGAGGCTTTCGGGCTGAGCCGTGACGGTCTGACGATGACGGCAAAGCTCACCAGCAGCCGACTGTTTCGGGTTCTGCCGCGCTTCCTCCGCCGATTGGTGCTCGGGAGCGTTCGCTTCCCGGCCCATCGGCTGCTTGGGCGATTTCACTCCAATCCGAAAGTCCGCGACCGGATTCGCGCGGCGATCGAGAATCAGCTCGGGCACTTCGATCGGATTGGCCTCGACATCGGGTACGTCTATCAGCGAGGCGCGCTGTTTCCGTCGAGGGAGGGGGATGCCGAATACAGCGTGACCGAGTACGAGCCGTCCTCGATACCGGGAAGTCGTTTCCCGCATGTGAGCCTGAACGGATCGCCGGATGGGGCCTCGAGCCACGACCTGATCGACTACTCCTCGTTTGCCCTGATCACCGGAACGCGCGGAGATTGGCCGAGCATGGTCGAGCAGCTGTCTCCAGATCTCCTGAGGCAGCTGAAGGTCGTTAGTCTGGACGAGCTCGAAGCGGAGCCTGCTGCTCGCGACGAATTGCGGTCGCTGTGCCGACTGGGTGACGGAGGCGCACTCCTGATCAGACCCGACGGCCACGTGGCCTGGCGGGGCGAGTCTGCTTCACCCGACTCTCTACGCAGTCTCGAGGAGGTTGCCGAACACGTTGGTCTCGGGTAACACCATCAAGGCGTCATCCTTTGGTGTTCATCGTGCCCAGGAAGTCCCTCTTGCCCAATGGAACGCCTTTGGCACGCAAGATGTCGTATGCGGTTGTTGCGTGAAAGTAGAAGTTGGGGAGCGAGAACGACAGCAGGAAGTCGTCACCCTTGAAGTCGACCGAGAATCTCTGCGTCTTGAACGTCAGCTCGCGGTCGGCCAAAGCGTTCACGGTCTCGGAGTCGTACTCCGACAGCTCCTCGACGGTTTGCGCGACCATGTCCTGGAGGCCCGCGTAGTCGCACTCCACGGACGGTGGCGGACTGAATCGGCCTGCCTCGACTCCCTGGAGGGCTCCAAGAGAGTGGTGGCGCACCGAGACGATTTGAAAGAGCAGTGGGAACATGTCTTCTCGCAGCTGAGCGCCAACCAGGTCGTTTGGAGCACTGCCATTCTCAGAAGACCAGGCCGCGCCCTTCTCCAGGACGGTCTCAGTGGCTCGGAGGGTCTGCAAGAAGCGGGCGACGGTAGCGTCGTAGAGCGTTGTCGACACGACGTGACTCCTGTTCGTGGGTTTCTCGTTGCGTGGTCGCGACGTGAGCGGCTC
Organism: Thermoanaerobaculia bacterium; assembly: GCA_028285365.1. Lineage (GTDB taxonomy): Bacteria > Acidobacteriota > Thermoanaerobaculia > Multivoradales > Multivoraceae > JANQPS01. Next base: position 7,334 of record JANQPS010001195.1, read on the forward strand.
CGGCGGAGCCATGGAGACTGGTGGTGCTCGCCTGGTCGGGCGGCTGACCAGTCTTCGGCACGTCGAGTTCACATCCGACGTCAAAGAGTAACCGGAACAGAGCTCCTGGGGGTCCCCCCTCGCTAGACTCCGGGTCTCGCAGCCCCGGACAGTTCAGGACCGTTCGACTCGGAGACATTGAGACCATGAGCGACCATCCAAACCTGCATCGCAACGTGACTCTCGGAGAGCTGGTGGTCGGAGCGCTCAGTCGTTTCCCCGATCGCGTCGCGTTTCGTCAGGGAAACGTCGAGTGGACCTACCGACAGACCGCCGACCGCCTCGCGCGGTGGGTCTCAGTGTTGCTGGAGAACGGATTGCGCCGAGGTGAAGGTATCGGGGTGCTCGCTCCCAATCGACCCGAAGTCTGGCTAGGCCAGATGTCGCCCGGCCTTGCTGGAGGCCGCTACACCGCCATGCACCCGCTCGGCTCGCTGGAGGACCATCTCTACGCGTGCGACGAGGCGGAGCTTCGTTTCCTGATCGTGGATCCAGGTTTCGAAGAGCGCGCGGGAGAA
>JANQPS010001218.1 GCA_028285365.1 Thermoanaerobaculia bacterium
CGCTGGTCTTCGCGTTTGAGAGCGCGACGCGGCGGTCGGGTGCCAGTAGGCCCCGCGGCCGTTCCGTTCAGTCTACGGACCGGCAACTGAAGACGATCACTACAAGAATCGAGCTCTACGGCCGGCTGACGAGTCCGCCGCTGCGAAGCTCGAGGGTTTCAAGTGGCTCATGATCGGAGCCGGATTGCATGAGGAGTAGTCGATGAGACTTAGGAGCTGGGTTGCAACCCTCGCGCTGGCACTGTGCCTCGGTTGTTCAGCGGTCGATAACGGGGTCAGTTCGCCAGCGGAGCCGAACGATGCGACGACACAGGTGACTCCTGCGGCAGCGGATCCTGCTGGAACTGCGGACACGCCGTCCGAGACCCAGGAGTCCTCGGCATCTGAGGAGGCACCTTTGCCACTCGATCCTGCGGTCCGCTTCGGCACTCTCGAGAACGGACTGACCTACTACGTTCGCGAGAACGGCCGACCGGAGAACCGTGCGGAGCTGAGACTCGTTGTCAACGCCGGTTCACTGCAGGAAGACGTCGACCAGCTCGGCCTCGCTCACTTCGTCGAGCACATGGCCTTCAACGGGACTGAGAACTTCGATAAGCAGGAGCTCGTCGACTACCTGGAGCGCATCGGCATGCGCTTTGGCCCCGATATCAATGCGTACACGAGCTTCAACGAAACGGTCTACATGCTTCAGATCCCCACCGATGACTCTGAGATCGAAGCCACGGCGTTCCAGATCCTCGACGACTGGGCCGGTGGCGTGACCTTCGAAGGGGAAGAGATCGACAAAGAACGCGGAGTCGTGGTCGAGGAGTGGCGTTTGGGGCGAGGCGCGAACGGACGGATTCGTGATCAGCAGCTCCCCGTGATGTTTCATGGCTCGCGCTACGCGGATCGGCTCGTCATAGGCGACAAGGACATCCTCGAAGGGGCCCCCTACGAGGCTCTGGAGCGTTTCTATCGGGACTGGTATCGCCCCGACCTCATGGCCATCGTGGCAGTTGGCGACTTCGAGGCCGATCACATCGTCGACCGCATTCGCGAGCAGTTCTCGGATCTCGAGGGGCCTGCTGAGCCCAGGGAGCGGGTCGACTATCCCGTTCCCGACCATGAGGAGACGCTCAGCAGTATCGTGACCGATCCTGAGGCAACGGGAATCCGCGTCACCGTCGGCTTCAAGCGTGACGCAAATCCCACGCTGACTCGCACCGATCTTCGCCGAGCGCTCGTGGACAGCCTGTACCACGGGATGATGATCGCCCGTCTGCAGGAGCTGACCCTGTTGCCGGATCCTCCATTTCAGTTCGGTTTTGCCGCTTCTGGTTGGCTCGGCAGGACCAAATCGATGTATCAGATTTTTGCGGCGGTCAAGGACGGAGGGGTCGAGAGGGGCCTCGAGACTCTCCTGAGTGAGGCCAAGCGCGTAGAAGATCACGGCTTTCTCCAGTCCGAGCTCGAACGCGCGAAGACCGATGTTCTGAGGAGCATCGATCGCTCGTTCGAAGAACGTGACAAGCAAGAGTCCCGACGTTTTGCATCGCAATACGTGCAGCACTACCTCGAGGGTGATGCCACTCCGGGGATCGAGCTGACGAGAGACCTCTACCGCGAGCTGATGCCGAGCATCACTCTCGATGAGATCAATGCCCGCGCGGATCAGTGGATCACGGAAGAGAACCGGGTGATCCTGGTCAGTGGCCCCGAGACCGAAGCCGCGGGCATACCCGACGAGCAGGACGTATTGGCGGTGTTCGATGAACTGGCGACGGTCGAGACGCACGCCTGGGTAGACCGAACTCGAGACGAGCCATTGGTCTCGGAGCAGCCGAATCCCGGCCGGATCGTCAGCGAGAGCTTCGTCGACGAGCTGGGAGCCCATCGGTGGGAGCTCAGCAACGGCGTCGTCGTGGTCCTCAAACCGACCGACTTCAAGAACGACGAGGTTCTTCTCAGAGGGTACAGCCCAGGTGGTCACTCGCTCGTCGAGGACTCGGACTACCTCAGCGCTACCCAGGCTTCGTCGATCGCCGGGCAGATGGGGCTCGGGAACTTCGATGCCGTGGAGCTCGACAAAGCCCTCACCGGCAAAGTGGCTGGAGCCGGAGCTTTCATCGGAGAGCTCTCGGAAGGTGTCAGTGGCAGTGCGTCACCTCAGGACCTGGAGACCATGTTCCAACTCGTCAGCCTCCAGTTTGTCGGGCTTCGTCGCGACGAGGCGGCGTTCCAGTCCTATCTGTCGACCACCCGGGGCTTCTTGGAGAACCAGGAAGCATCACCCAACTACCAGTTCAGCAGACGTTTCTCGGAGGTGGCCTCACAGAATCACCCCCGCCGCGAGTTCTTGACCTTGGACAAGGTCGACGAGATCTCGCTCGATCGCGCCATGGCCGTCTATCGGGATCGGTTTGCCGATGCCTCGGACTTCATCTTCACGATCGTGGGCAACTTCGATCTAGACGGCATCAGAGAACCGGTCGAGCTCTGGCTCGGTGGTTTGCCGTCGACCGGGCGCGACGAGAACTGGAAGGACATCGGAGTGCGTGCGCCTGACGGGCAGCAGCGGTTCGAGGTCAGGTCGGGAATCGAGCCCAAGGCGAGCGTCAGGCTCGTGTTCCATGGTGACGCGGCATGGGCCCTTCAGGAGCAACAGAATCTGAGCACGATGGCTCAGGTGTTGAGAATCCAGCTGCGTGAGATCCTTCGGGAAGACCTCGGTGGCGTGTACGGTGTCGGGGTCTCGGGATCGATGTCTCGCGAGCCCCGAGAGCGCTTCAACGTCGTGGTCAGCTTCGGATGTGATCCCGAGCGCGTCGATGAACTGGTCGATGCGGTGTTCCAGGAGATCGAGAACCTCAAGAACGACGGACCCAACGAAGGCAACATCGCCAAGGTCCAGGAGAGTCAGCGCCGCTCGCGCGAGACCAGTCTGCGGGAGAACCGCTTCTGGCTCAGCGTTCTCGGGAGCTACGAGCGCTGGGGAACGGATCCAGCCGAGTTCGCGCGCTTCGAAGAACGCATCTCAGCGGTGGCCGACGATGTCGTCAAGTCCACGGCGCAGCGCTATCTTGCTGGCGAGAACTACCTGCTTGGAGTGCTCCTACCGGAAGATGGGGGCGAGAGTTCGGCTCCGTAACGACCGGGGTTCGAAGACAGCACGGCCCCTCGAGCGATCCCCTTTCGATTGCGGCAGTTTCGCGAGGGGATTCGCAGGTTTTGCCTCGTGTCCCTGGTCGTGCGGTGGGCCGGACAGGAAAAGGCCCGAAAACCAACGAGCCGGCTGCATGAGCCGGCTCGAACCGCCACGGGTCGGTTGGGGCGGGGTCATGTGTGGTGCGCGTGTCGCGTGGGGAAGAACACCTCACGACATCTCTACGCGAACCACGACTCGCGCATCAGCCTCGAATCACGCGAACGTTGAATCACGCGAACGTTGCTGTCACTCGCAGGGCTGTTCCTCGCCGTTGACGATGCAGACACACTCGTCGTTCTCGCACTGGACGCTGATATCGCAATCCTTGCCGTCACAGTCGAGATTGGAAAAGACCTTGAAAGCCCCGGGGAAACTGTGAGACCAGGAGAAATTGTGAGACTCGGGGCAGTCGCCATCTTCTTCGTCGCAGAAGAAGAAGACGTTGGCGTCACCGGCTTCGTCGCCGCTGCGAAAGGCGAACCGACGTTCGGACTCCTTTCGCTCTTCGATCTGAGCCGACAGGGTCAACACCGAGCCGTCACGCCAGAGCTCGAGGTCGGCGACATCACCGTCTTCGAACTTCCTGACGGCACGCCCAAGAGAACCACCATCAGCGATGGCAGTGCCGGCGACGGCGGTGATGATGTCTCCCGCCTGGATTCCAGCACGAAAGGCTGGGCTGTCGTCGTCGACCCTGGAGACCATCACACCCTGGCCCTGAGGTACCCCGAAGTGATCCCGCAGATCGTTGGTGAGCTCTGTCAGCTGAACGCCTAGGAATCCACGGCCGACATGGACGCTGAAGGCATGCTCCCCGCCGTGGGAGATCCACGTGTTGCCGTCGCCACCAAGGACGCTCGTTTCGCCGTCGTCACCGATGAAGACGACTTTGCGGTCATGAGCGCCACCATCGATCACGATCTCGCGAAAACCTCCTGGACAGTTTTCGCCGTCGTTGCAGCTGATCTGGACCTTCTTCTTGAAGACCCTGACGTCGACGCTGTCGTCCTCCTGGGCGGAGACGGTGGAGGCGAATGGCGCGATCGCAAAGACGAGAGCGCCGACGGTGAGCCTGACGAGTTTCCTGGACTTCAAGTGATTCTCCCTAGCATCGTTGTCGTTCGACGCCCTGTTGTGATCGAACCCTGTTGTGATCGGACACTGTCGTGATCCAACAGTGTCGTGATCCAACAGGGTCGAGTCGGGGGTGGCTACCGTGGAGCGGGAGTCCACCGTGGCCTTTCCCCGTACAACGCACGAGGGGTTGGCGGGTTCCCAACCGATCGAGTGGCCGTGACGGAGGCCGCTCAGCAGACGAGCGCTCGGGGCCACCCCGAGTCGCCGGAGCCACCGAAGTGGCCGCCGGCAAAGGGAGAAGGATTCGTCGCCCGCTCAGGTTCGGCTGGTCCAGCCGGACCCGTCACCGTGGATTTCGGAGTGAATCATCAGGGGGTGACTCATCACATTGAAACCGTCACGGTGAGATCAAGGGCTCAGCGGAGTCAGCGTCAGAAGGCCTTCGAGCGCTGGAAGCGGTCGACGTGGTAGTCGGCGTCGCCGAAGAGGCTGTTGAGGACACGGAGACGTTTGAAGAACAGACCGACGTCCTGCTCATCCGTGATGCCGACTCCGCCGTGCAGCTGGAGGGCATTTTCCTGGACGAACCAACCGCCGTCCGAGAGCTGGAGCTTGGCTGCCGAGATTTCGGGAGCGCGGACGTCGGGATCTTCCGAGTCGGCCTTGATCGCCGCCAGGATCATCGTGCCCTTGCAGAGCTCCACCTCGGCGAACATGTCCGCGGCACGATGCTGAAGCGCCTGGAAACTCCCGATCTTGAGCCCGAACTGCTCACGCTCCTTGAGAAACTCGACGGTCCTGGAGAGCAGTTCGCTGAGTTGCCCCTGGCCTTCGGCGCATGCCGCAGCTGCGGCGCGGTCGACGGCCCACTCGACGGCGGTGATGGCTCCGCCGGCTTCGCCAAGAAGGGAGTCCGCACCCAGCTCGACGCCGTCCAGCTCGACGTGGGCCGTACGATGTCCATCCATGCCTTGAATTGCGGTCCTGGAAACGCCGGGAGCGTCGCCAGGGACGACAAAAAGAGACAAACCCTCCTCGTCGAGCTGCTCTCCGGCCGTTCGTGCCAGCACCACGAGTGTGTCCGCGGCTTCACCGTTGAGCACCCAGAGTTTCTCGCCATCGAGCCGATAGCCACCGGGGTCGGTGCTCGTTGCCGTGGTCAGGCAGTCGCTCAGGTTGTAGCGACTCTGTCGCTCCGAGAAGGCGAAGGCCAAAGACGCCTTGCCTTCGATCATGGACGGGAGGTGAGCGTGGCGCTGATCGTGCGAACCAAGCCGGTCGACGAGTCCGCCCGCGAGGACGACTGAAGCTATGTAGGGCTCCGGAACGAGGTGGCGGCCAAGCTGCTCGAGAATGAGCGCCATGTCGACGAAGGTGCCGCCGATTCCACCGACGTCCTCTGGAAAGGCGATTCCCAGCCAGCCGTAGTCACCCATCTGTTGCCAGACGCCTTGGTCCCAGCCCGCGCCGGTGTCCCGAAGCTTGCGAAAGCGTTCGAGGGGTGACTCTTCCTTGACGAAGCTCGTGACCGAGGCCACGATCATCTCTTGCTCTTTGGAAAGTTCGAAGTTCATCGCGCTACCTCAGCGGGTCGGGAGACCGAGAATGTTCTTGGAGATGATGTTGCGCTGGATCTCGTTGGAGCCGCCGTAGACGGTAAAGGCACGGGCGTAGCAGAACTCGCTCTGTAGCTCCCGAGTGTGCTCCGGGATCGTCCCTGCGGGTGCCTCGAACCATGACTGCGCGCCCTGGCCGAGAGAGTCCATCGCGAGTTCCGTGATCTCCTGGCCTAGCTCGGATCCGACGAGCTTGAGGATCGAGCTCTCTGGGCCGGGAGCCTCACCTCGACTCGCGGCGGCGAGGGTTCGATAGTTGGCCATCGACAGAGCACGGTGACGCATCTGCAGTCTTGCAATGCGGCGTCTGAACGCCGGGTCGTCCAGAAGCGTCTCGCGGCCTACCGGGGTTTCTGCGGCGATTCGCTTGATCCGCTCGAGCCAGCGAGCGGAGCTCCCGATACCGCCGATGCCCGTCCGCTCGTGTCCGAGCAAGGCCTTGGCGATGCCCCATCCGGCTCCTTCCGGGCCAACCCGGTTCGACTGCGGGACTCGGGCATCGGTGAAGTAGGTGTCGCAGAACGCCGGAGTCCCGCCGAGGGTCAAGAACGGTTTGACGTCGATGCCGGGCGTGTTCTTGATATCGGCAAGCAGGAACGTGATGCCTTCCTGCTTTTTGCCGCTGGAGTCGGTTCGACAGAGAACGAAGATCCAATCGGCGTGTTGGGCGGCGCTGGTCCAGGTCTTCTGTCCGTTGAGGACGTACTCGTCGCCGTCTTTGTCGGCGCGGAGTTGAAGGCTCGCGAGATCCGAGCCGGCGTTGGGCTCGGAGTAACCCTGGCACCATTGCTCCTCTCCGGAGAGGATCTTCGGAAGGAAGCGGGACTTCTGCTCGTCGGAGCCGTACTGGATGAGCAACGGACCGACCATTCCCAGACCAAACGGTGAGAGGCTCGGGGCGTTGGCGCGGACCATTTCTTCGCCGAAGATGAATCTCTGGGTCACGTCCCATCCGGTGCCGCCGTGCTCTTGTGGCCAATGGGGTGCTGCCCAGCCGCGCTCGTACAGGATGTGATGCCAGCGCTTCGTTTCGTCGGCTGTGTAGGCTCCGCCGAGCGACGCCTTCTGCTTGAGGTCTTTCGGAAGCGCGGTTTCTATGAAAGATCTGACCTCGTCGCGAAAGCTGAGGTCCTGCTGTGTGAAGTCCATATCCATGATTGAGGGACACCTCCTTGATCGATCAGAACGCGGACACTACCAAACGGTCGGTAGGTCGTCGTCTTCAAAGTGTCTCGGCAGCGGGCGCGCTGCGCTACCACTTCGCTGTCCGCTCCTGTGACAGTGCGCGCCCATATGATCGAGCGCGGTCAGATCCAGGGTAAACCGCTCGAGCGCGAGCACGGGCGTCGAGGAGAGATTCGTGAGATTCGAGATCGATGGATTCTGCGCGGAAGGCTTCGAGCGCATCGTGGATGCGTTCAGTGCGAACTTCGAAGAGCGCCAGGAGCTAGGGGCCTCGTTTGCCCTCGTTCGGCACGGCGAGATGCTCGTGGACATCTGGGGGGGAGCTAGAGACGCCAGCGGGAACCAGCCGTGGGAGGAGGACACGATCGTCAACGTGTACTCGACCACGAAGACGATGGCCGCGCTGGCGACCCTGCTCCTGATGGATCGCAAAGAGCTCGAGCCCGGGTCGAAGGTGGCCAAGTTCTGGCCCGAGTTCGCGGACCATGGCAAAGGCGACATCACGGTCGGACAGCTACTGAGCCACAGCGCTGGCCTCTCGGGAATCGACGAGCCCGTCACCGAGACCGATCTTTACGATCACGACAAGATCGTGACGCTGCTGGCAGCGCAAGAGCCATGGTGGGAGCCTGGCTCGGCCAGCGGCTATCACGCGTTGACCCAGGGCTACCTGCTCGGCGAGGTCGTGAGCAGAATCACCAACACCAGTCTCGGGACCTTCTTCCGGCGCGAGATCGCGGATCCTCTCGGTGCTGATTTCCACATCGGTCTCGATGAGGAGGAGGACGACCGAGTTGGTGAGCTCGTTCCGCCCGATCAGCCTCCGGACAGCCTCGACTTCGATCCGACGAGCATTGCGGGCAGGACTTTCGCCAATCCGGCGATCAGGGCGGAGTGGTCAGCGAATTCGGCCTGGCGAAGAGCAGAAATCCCGGCAGCCGGAGGCCATGGCAACGCGCGGTCGGTTGCGCGTGTCATGGGCATGATGGCCGCCGGAGGTCAAGCTTTCGGCCACTACGTCCTGTCGGAGAAGGCGTGCCGGCTAGCGCTCGAGGAACAGACGTCGGGTGTCGACCTCGTGCTGGGAGTGCCAGTGCGCTATGGATTGGGTTTTGGGCTCGTCAACGAAACTCAGCCGCTGCCCAGCCCCAACGCTTGCTTCTGGGGGGGCTGGGGTGGCTCGCTGGTCATCGTGGACTTCGACCAGCACATGGCGTTCTCCTACGTCATGAACCGCATGGAGTCCGGTCTGTTGGGTGACGATCGAGGCGCAAGCCTGACTCAGGCCGTCTACGAGGCCATCGCCGAGCCTCGGTAGGAGCAGTCACGAGCTGATCAGGAGAGGCGACTCCATTCGGTTGGCCATTCCGGGTGCCAGGGGCGCATGTCTTGAAACGAGCGAGCGACCCGGAGGACCAGGTCGTCTCGATGTCTCGGGCCCACGATCTGCAGACCAATCGGCAGTCCGTTACGAGAGAGCCCCGCCCGAACGGTAGCGGCCGGATGCCACGACATGTTGAAGGGAATCGTGAAAGCGGCCACACCAGCGGGCGGTGGCTCGCGGCCTTCTACGAGTTCCGGAAACGGTCCGCGGGCCGGTGGGGGATCGTACGGGACGGTGGGAGTGATCAACACGTCGAAACGATCGAAGACGTCGGCGCACCAGGTGTTGAGCGCTGCTCGCGCCTTCGAGATGCGTCCCCAATGTTCGGCCGAGATCGTCTTCACCCTGGCAATTCCCTCGGCGAGAGATCTGGTGATGTCTTCGCGGCGGGAGTCGAACTGCTCGCCGAGCTCACCGGCCAGCTGGAAGTTGCCCAGTTCTCCCCAAGACCCTCCGAGTGACGGGGGACCACCTGCCAACATCTCCAGCCGGTGCCCGCCGTGATCAGCCAGCTCGCGGGCGGACTGCTCGACACATTCAGCTACGTCGCTCTGGACGACGGCGTGGTCGAGGTCCGCCGAGTATCCGATGCGCAACGGCTCGAGGGGCTCGTCGAGGATGTCTGAGTAGCGATACCCCGGATGCGGGAGAGACGCAGGGTCTTCCGGCGCGGGGCCGGTCACGACATCGAGAAACAGCGCGGCGTCTTCGACCGTCCTCGTGAGCGGGCCGAACACGGACATCTGCGGCGTATCCCAGAGTGCCAAAGGCCCCCTGGGAACCCGCCCGTAGCTCGGCTTGTGACCGAACGCACCCACGAAGCTCGCCGGTATCCTGATCGACCCACCGCCGTCGCTGGCGGTGACCAGAGGCAACACGCCAGCGGCAATGAGAGCGGCCGATCCACCGCTCGATCCCCCCGGCGTGCGCTCGAGATTCCAGGGCGAGCGGCTGACCCCGTAGACCAGATTCTTGGTGATCGCCGTGAAGCCGAATTCAGGAGTGTTCGTCTTGCCGATGACGATGGCGCCGGCCGACCTGAGGCGCGCGACGTGAGGCGCGTCCGCGGCGCTGACGTGGTCGGCGTAGAGCTTGGATCCACGCGAGTTGGTCAGCCCCGCGACGTCTTCGAGATCCTTGACGCCTAGAGCGAGACCTTCGAGCGGCCTGGCTTCGCCAGAGTCCCAACGCGCCTGAGCCGCCTTCGCCTCGTCGAGAAGTTCTTCGTCGGAGCGTCTGACGATCAGGGAGTTGAGGTCGTCGTGAGTGGAGCGGGCACGGTCGATCGTCGCCTGCATCAGCTCGATGGCGGACAGCTTGCGAGTCCGCAGCAAGTCGAGCAGCTCGCCAACGGATCGACTCAGGAGTTCGGCCGACATGGTGACCTCAGCCGTCGAAGACGATCACGCTGCGCGCGACATCGCCGTTCTTCATGGCCTCGAATCCCTCGTTGATCTCGTCGAGGCTGATGCGATTCGATACCAGGGTGTCGAGGTCGAGTCGGTCGCTCAGGTAGAAGTCGACGAAGCGAGGCATGTCCACGCGAAAACGGTTCGAGCCCATCATGCTGCCCTGGATCTTGCGCTCCTGCAGGAAAGCGTGTCCGGGAAGCTCCAGGGACTGACCCACGGGAATCATGCCGATCACGGTCGCGGTGCCGCCCGGCCTGAGCATGTGGAAACACTGTTCCGCGGCGATCTTGTTGCCGATCGCCTCGAAGCTGTAGTGCACGCCCCCACCGGTCAGCTCCTTGACTTCCTCGACGACGTTGGCGTCCTTGCCGTTGATCGTGTCGGTGGCCCCGAGCTGTTTGGCCAACTCGAGCTTGTTGTCGAGCAAGTCGATGGCGATGATGCGCGCGGCGCCGGCGATGCGAGCGCCTTGGATCGCGGCCAGGCCGATGCCGCCGCAGCCGATGATTGCCACGTTGGTCCCAGGCTCGACGTCAGCCGTGTGAAAGACCGCACCCAGACCCGTGGTCACGCCGCAGCCGATGAGGGCGGCTCGATCGAAGGGCATGTCCTCACGGACCCTCACGAGGGCGTGCTCGTGGACGAGCATCTGCTCGGCAAACGACGAGAGGTGCAGGAACTGGATCATGTCGTCACCGTCCTGGCTGAGGCGCGGGACGTCTTCCCGACCCCGGGCGGTGTCGTTCTTGTTGAGACAGAGAGACAAGTGACCGGTGAGGCAGTCTTCGCAGTTGCCACAGTAGACCGAAAGACAGGTGATCACGTGGTCGCCGGGCTTGACGTAGGTGACCTGGTCGCCGACCTGCTCGACGACTCCGGCGGACTCGTGGCCGAGGACCGCAGGGACCGGATGGGGGTAGAGACCCTCCATGAAGTGGAGGTCGCTGTGACAGAGCCCAGCTGCTCGCGTTCGGATCAGGACTTCGCGAGGACCCGGCTTGTCGATCTGGATCTCCTCGATCGAGAGGGGACCAGGTACCTCTCTCAGTACGGCGGCTTTCATGTGGCTCTCCTATGAACTCAAGCAGTCGATTCGTGTCGCAGATCGTGCCCGTGCAGGTGGGTAGCCAGGCTCCGGTCGGAATTCGCTTCTGACAGAGTATCGGCAAAGACTGACCTCCGCGATCAGCGCGCGACGTTATCAGTGGCGGTCGGCGTCCATGGTGTCAGTGGCTCGAGGGTGAGGTCGGTCATACTCGCCGCGTGATGAGGAACTCGGCGCGTACGCCCAACGTCTCGAGAGGTTCGCTTCGTCGACACGAGGTGTGCGTGCACCTGTCGCGCAGGCAGGCTCGATGACTGGTATGTCGAGCTCGAGAAAGAACCGCGCGTCATGGGCGCTGCTGACGCTGTCTTGGCTGTTCTGCGGCTTGGCGCCGGGAGTTGCCCAGCCGCCCGCTGCGTCGCAAAGTACGGACGACACGAGGGAATCCGTGGGCATGCTCGTCGCTGCCAGCGTTCAGGATGACACCCTCGTGTTGGAGAGCACACAGGAGATCCGTTCCCTGAGCGGTCAGCGAGACTATCGGGGGCGTATCGTTTTCGACCTCTTCCGCCATCGCCTGGGACCGGACGTCAGACGGATCGAGCGCGCTGAAGACGGTGCGCTGCTCGGGCGCGTCGATTTTCACTCCGTGGGTCCCAATGACGCGCCCGTGGTCCGTGTCGTCGTGACGACACCCAACGAGGTCCGTTTCCGTACCGAGAGACGCGAGCAGGATGGGGCGGCCATCGTCCGGTTCTGGGCCGCTGATCTCGGCGAGACAGACC
>JANQPS010001244.1 GCA_028285365.1 Thermoanaerobaculia bacterium
GAAACCGCGCTTCCGGCTGACGACCCTCCGCGGAGCGCCGCCGTCAGCTTTTCTGGTGCAGCTCCGGGTCGTATTGCGGAGACAGCCGCTAGAGCGGCCCATTGCGTCGCACCCTACAGGCGAGAACCGGATGCCAAACTCCACCAGAGAGACGACGCTGCGCAGCCAACCGCTGACTGATAGCTTCTGGCTCGCTAGAGATCACTAGAAGACGGACATGACTACGACGCGGGCCCACTGATCGTGGGTCGAGCCAGAGCCCCACTCGCTCTGCGAGGCGAGCTGCTCACCGCGCGTGCAGGGCGATGTTGAGGAGATGTTTGTGACTGAGTCGACGACAGGTTCGCTAGGTGACAGGGTTCAGACGGCTCGCGCCGATCTCGACGAGCATGTGCGTGAGATCGTCAGTTGGCACTTCGATCCGGAGAACGGGACACCGTTCTGGATCGACTATGCCAAGAAGCTCGACTTCGATCCCCGGACCGATATCCAGAGTTTCGAGGATCTGCGCCGCTTCCCCCTGTTCGAGGACGAGTGGCTCAGAGGCGGGCCGGTCAGGAGATGGGTGCCCAAGGCCTTCTCCGAGCGCCCCATTTTCGTGTTCGAGACCGGAGGGACGACGGGAATCCCGAAGTCACGGGTTGCGATCGACGACTTCCGGACCGACTACGAGATCTTCTCGCGAACCCTCCCGGACGAGCACTTTCCCCCGGGGTGTAACTGGCTGATGCTCGGTCCTTCGGGGCCGCGCCGGCTGCGTCTCGCGGTCGAGCACCTGTGTCAGTACCGTGGCGGGATCTGCTTTTGCGTGGACCTGGATCCGCGTTGGGTCATCAAGCTCATCAAGAAGGGCTGGAACGAGCACCTCGAGGAATACAAGAAGCACACGATCGATCAAGCGATCACGATCCTCAAGGCGGGACACGACGTCCAGGCCATGTTCGGCACTCCGAAACTCATCGAATCCCTGTGCCTGGCGCTCGAAGACCAGGGCACGTCGCTCGCCGAGATGGGTATCAAGGGCATCTTCTCTGGAGGAACCGAATTCACTCCCCAGTGGACGCGCTTTGCCATGGAAGAGCTCCTGGAAGGTGTCTACATGACCCCCACGTACGGCAACACGCTGATGGGCCTGGCGGCTTCCAAACCGCCGACTCCGGAAGAGGGCTACAAAATCTCCTACTACGCGCCACAGCCACGCGCCGTGCTCGAGGTCGTCGATCCGGACAATCCGACGGAGGTCGTGGGCTACGGCGAGACCGGGAGAGTTCGCCTGACGACCCTCACGAAGGAGCTTTTTGTGCCGGGTTTCCTGGAGCGCGACGAAGGCGAGCGAGAAGAGCCCTACGACGCCTACCCCTGGGACGGGGTCAGCGGCGTCAGGCCGTTCCAGAAGCTGGCTTCGACGACCACGGTGGGTGTGTACTGATTCCTCCTCCTGACGCTCCAGACGGCAAGGACCTGCGGCCGGAGTCGGCCACGTTCAGTCGCGTCGTCACCGTCGCTCGGAGCAAGCGGGTCGGAGTTCACTCTCCCGCAATGGTCGACCCCGCCCCAAGAGACAGGCCTGAAGAGACATGAGAAGCTAACGGGCTCTCGGACAGAGAGCTCGCAAGCAACGCGCTGCCGCGGCGCATCGCATTGCCAGGTAAGCCACATAGAGAGGAGCACCGGAGAGATGATCGAGATTCCTGCACTGCGCTGGGGTAAACCCTACGAGTCGTTGGAGCACCAGTCCGTCGTCCACTTCGAGACGGGAGAAGAACTGGCGCGTGTGTCGCTGGCGAACGCCGGCATCATCCAACGCGACATGCGCAAGATGGGGCGCGCGCGCGATGTCCTGCGAGAGATGGACAGCGCCGATCTGATCGACAAGGTCAAGCAGGCGGCCGAGCTCTACATGACGGCGGACCTGCCGCTCGGCAACGGCACTCAAGGGCCGGACGACTTCGTGACGTACCAGTCGGCTACGACCGGACTTCCCGAGCACATGTGCCGCGCGAACATGGAAAAGAACCGCTTCGTCCTCGAGCGCATGGACGAGGTTCTCGATGCTCTCACCCGCGGCCTCGATCTCGACATTCTCGGGCGCGGTCACGGCGTCGAACATCGCGGTGTTCCGGTGAGCTATCAGGCTCAGTCGCCGGTTCTGGGGCTGGTGCTGCCGTCGAACTCCCCTGGTGTGCACACCCTGTGGATGCCGGTGATTCCGCTCCAGGTCGGTCTGGTCTTCAAGCCCGGCCCGCAGGAGCCTTGGACTCCCTACCGCATGACCGAGGCCTTCTATGCCGCCGGCATCCCGCGCGAGGCGATCTCGATCTATCCAGGTGAGGCCGATGCCGGTGCCGCCGTGCTCCAGAGCTGCCCTCGAAGTCTCATCTTCGGTGGGACACCCACGGTCGAGCAGTACAAGAACGATCCGAGGGTTCAGCCGCACGGGCCGGGTTTCAGCAAGATCATCCTCGGTGACGACTGCGTCGACGACTGGGAGAAGTACCTCGACATCATGGTCGACAGCGTGCTGGTCAACAGCGGTCGTTCGTGCATCAGCTGCTCCGGCATCTGGGCTTCTCGCCACACCGAGGAGATTGCTGCGGCTATCGCCGAGCGCGTTGCGGCAGTCGCCCCACGGCCCACGTCGGATCCGGAGAGTGCTCTGGCCGCGTTTACGGTTCCGGGCGTCGCCAAGGCGATCTCCGAGATGATCGACAACCAG
>JANQPS010001262.1 GCA_028285365.1 Thermoanaerobaculia bacterium
CCAGGACCGGTTCGATGTCGAGAATCTCGAGAATCGGCTTGAGCGCAAAGTCCGGGGCCTCGCCTACCTGCTCGGTCTCCAGCACCATTCCGACGAGACGCCTGCTCCCCAGAGGTACGCGGACACGAATTCCTGGGCGCACCAGTTCGTTCGTACCGTCTGCGACGGAGTAGGACAACGGGCCTTGTACCGGGATCGGAACGGCGACCTTGGCCAGTGTCCTCGGCTCGATCAGCAGCTCCGAGTCGGTGTTCATGCGGAACGTTGGGCTCGAGAGCAGCGGTCACAAAGCCGCTCCTCTCCGGCATGACGTGTGGACTCTCCTGGAGACTCATCTTCCTTGGACGCAACGAAGTCTCCACAGCCGGGGCACCTCACCAGGGTGCCGCTTCGCTGCGGAGGCTGAGCGCTGCGAGGCGTCTGGCCAGGCCGCTGCTCCGGCGCAAGGATCTCCAGGAGGGCCCGACCGAGCGGACTTCGCGAGAGGCGCTTCAAGCGTCTCGAAACGGTCAACCAGAGGATGACCGCAGCGATCAGGAGGATGAGGACTCTCGTCAGCACGTCAATCGTCGATTCGAATGGTGGATCGGACAACCATCAGCGGTGCCTCGTGCACTGGCTCGCCGTCGCCTACAGACCGGGCTCAAAGCAAACGGGCCGGAGCTGAGCTCCGGCCCGAACACGACGACTCGAGGTGATGGCTGGCGATGCGATTCACCTCGAAGCAAGTTCCCAGGCGCCCATTCATCAACTTCGAGTCATCAACTTCGAGTCGACGTGGCCGGCTGGCGTTGGCTCAGTCGTCCTCAGCCTTCTTCTTTCTCTTGCTGCGCTTCTCCAAGCTGGACTCGAGGGCCTTCTCGACCTGCTTCTCGGCATCCTCCTCTGAGATCTTCTTGACGTGCGCGACTTCACTGACGATGAAGTACTTGGCACGCTCGTACATCTTCTTCTCGCGAAACGAGAGACTCTTCTTCTGACTGACGAGACGCAGATTCTTCAAGACTTCGGCGACATCGGTCAGCCGGCCCGTCTTCATCTTGTCGAGGTTCTGCTTGTAGCGACCCTTCCAATCCTTGTAAGTGTCGATATTGCCGTCTTCCAGAAGCGTGAAGAGCTCTCGGATGTCCTTCGCGCGACATAGCGGACGGAGCCCGACGAGATCGAGGTTCTCTTCGGGAACCATGACCTTCGAGTCGTTGGAGAGCAGACGGAGGAAGTAGTAGGTCTGCTCGTTTCCGTCGATTGCGCTGTCCCCAATCTCCTCGACGACGCTCACGCCGTGGTTTGGGTAGACCACCTTCTGGCCAATCTCAAACAAGTTGGCTTCTCCTCGCGGGCGAAACCCGCAGCACTCATGTGGAACGAAAATTGCTAGAACGGACGTTCAGCAGTCTCTATCCTAGCATCTGGGGGCGTTGGCGTCAAGATTGCTTGGAGTCCACCCGGAGGCCATTCCCCTCTGCGGTTTGGACTGACCAGGCACCCATTACCTGGCACCCATTACTTGGGCACCCATCACTTCGAGCGCCCCAGCTCCTGCTACACTGCGCCGCGTTTCGATTCTGCACCTGCAAGAAGCGGTAGGACCAGCCAGGGTCCGGCGGCAGGTAGGTGAGCGAGCACTCTGAGCCGGAGTGGCGGAATGGCAGACGCGGGGGACTCAAAATCCCTTGCCCTCACGGGCGTGTGGGTTCGACTCCCACCTCCGGCACCACACACAATCCTATGACCAATCCTGGGACCAATCCCCATAGCATTCTCCCAGACCAGTCGCCGACTACGATCAGCCGGCTCCGGACTCGTCTAGACCCTTGCCCGTCTCTGACGACCCGTGAAGCCGTTTGAAGCCAAGCGGCTAGACGAGAGCCCCAGAAGCTCGAATCGAACGGTCGGCACGCCTGTGAAGGGTCACTCGTCGACTTCGAGTGACTCCATGTCGTCTTCGGTATCGAGCTCGACTCCGTTCTCGTCGAGCAGGCGACCAATTGCCTGGTAGTACGCCGTCAAGGCTCGACGGTAGCCCGTGATCGCGTTGACTTCACGCGAACGCGCCAGAGACCGATCTTCCTGGATCTCGAGGACCTGAAAGCTCGTTGACAAGCCGTTCTCGTACCGCTTCTGCTCGGCCTCCAGGTTCTTCTCCTCGAGCTCTCGAGACACCTTCGCAGCATCGATCTGCTGAGCGGCGGTCCTGACGGCTCGCGCGGCTCGTCGCACTTCCGTGCGCACCGCGAGCAGTCGCTCGTCCAGCTGAGTCCGACCGCCCTCGAGAGCCAGGTTCGCGATGATGGCTCGCGCCTTGGCGGCTCGGTTCTGAACCGGATAGCTGAAGTTCAGGCCCACCTGCCAACCGTCGAAGTCGCCATCGACGATCTGCTCCAACGCATCGTCGTAGCCACCGGGGAACACGGTGAACACGGGATTCGGATCGAAGATGCTCCCTTCGCTGACCCGGACATCACCGCCAAGACCGTTGTACCCGTAGCGAAGCTGTACGTCGAGGCTTGGCATTCTCTGGTTCTTGAAGAACTTGGCGTCGATTTCCAGCTGTTCGACCGCCAGTCGCTCGTTGCGGAGCTCGGGGCGCCCCTCGAGGGCCAGCTGAAGTGCTCGGTCCAGGTCGATCTCGATCCTGGCGGTCTGTGGATCCGTCGTGGGTGTGATCGCAACGTCCCAAAGCGTGCTCTGGTCGAGGTTGAGCAATTGTCGGAGCTGATCGGCGGCATCTTCGACTGCAGCAGCGTCACGAATGATCTGTTCCTGACGAGTGGCGATACCCGCTTCACTCTGCGTCAACTCGAGCGGAGCCTTGGTCCCCACCTCGACCTGAACCCGGTTCATCTCGTGCAGTTGCTCTGCAAGAGCCAGACTCTCTTGGGAGACTGTCAGCTGCTCACGAGCCTCCACGAGAGACCAGTAGGTATCGGCAACCTGCTGGATGGTGTTGGAAACGGTCAGCTCGAGGTCGTTGGTCGAGCTCTCCGCGTTGAGTCGCGCCACACGAATGTCCCGGTTGGTCGCGAGACGACCGCGATTGCGGAGCAGAGGCTGGCTGTAGACGAGATCGAAGTCCACGGAGAAACTCGGGTTGATCTGCGAGAAGATCGAGTTGGACTCGAATCGACGGTTGTTCCACTGAACGCTTGCGACACCGCCGACCGAGGTTCGCTGATCGAGCGTGAAGTTGTAGTTGAGCACCTCGCTGATGCTGACATCGGCACCGTCGAGCTGCGACGCGGACGGAGAGGTGTTGTCCGACATGGAAACGTCCGCAGCGAGTTGCAGGTCGTAGATACCGAGGCTCTCGGTGATGCGAAACAGCTGCTGGGCGCGTTGGAAGCGCTGGACCTGAAGTCCGAGATTCTGTTCGAGGGCCACCGCGATCGCGTCTTCGAGAGACAGCAGCAAGCCGTCGCCACCCACCTCGAGCTCGGCCATGGGCGCGACTGAGCGCCAACTGGAGCGGACCGTCTGGGAGGAGCTCGTCTGTGCGCTGACCACCGCTCCGAAAAGAAGACTGCTGAGGACGACGAGAAGGACTCCAAGACGTCCTTTCGCCAAACCCCACTCAAGTGCCTTGCGTGAAATCATGTTTCTCTGTCCGTTTCCTTCTCAACCTGGTGCACGACCTTGTGCAGCCGGCGTTGTGCCTGGAAGCTCCAAATCGGGAGTCGACCTGCGTGCGTCCTCAGTGAAGACTCCAATGAGTGACGTTTGTTCACCCCGGTTGTTTCAGACCATCTCTCAAGAACTGTTCGCTTCTCTGGCCGCCACTCGTCCGTTCCGTTTCGAGCGAGACTCGCTTCGCCCGGCCAAGACGGCCTTTCTGGGGACGACGGAGAGCCCTACAGAGACGTTTCGGGTCGCGAACCGATAAGACGACACGACTCGCAGAGATTAGCGTAAATCTCTGAAAATCAAAGAATTACGTCGTC
>JANQPS010001271.1 GCA_028285365.1 Thermoanaerobaculia bacterium
GGAGCGCCCCTCGAGAACGGGAATGACGTCGCGCGCCACCGCAACCCGGGTCAGCTGCGGGTGGGTCTCGATCATCTCCTCCACGGCTCGTTCGTTGGCCTGCTCGATATCGACAGTCATCTTCTCTCCTCCGACGAGCTCTCACGCGACCCCGGCCGCATGGCGTCGAGAATGGCGATGAGCTGTTCGTCACCGCCAGCTGGCGGACGCCACTCGACATGCAGGACGTCGGCGTCTTGACTCGCAAGAGCCGCCGCAAACGTCTCCAAACCGACGTTGATCACCTTGGGTTCTTCCTTCAGCGCATCCTCGCGAACGACCGGGATCTTGATGCTCCGCCGGCGAAGCGTCGTCGACACCTCGCCGAAGCAGGACTCCGTGGAGACGAAGACGCTGACCCCGACCTCCCTCAGCCGCGCGATCTGTTGCTCGGCATCTTGCGGATCGCCAACCGTCGCAACCAGCAGACACACCGTCGGCACGGCCATCTCCCGAGCCCGAGCACAAACTTCGGCAACCGACGCGGCCGGGTCCATCGCAGCACCATCACCGAGGACCAGGTCGAACAGGAGAAGTCCGGTGTGCGCATCGTCCAGCGCACGCTCCATCATGCGCACCCTCAGATCCGGATCGATCATGGGATGGAGTCGCCCCTCGGTGAGCTCGTCGGCACCAACGTCGACGATCAGATGTGACGCCCCCGGCGTACGAATCTGCTCGAGGGAAACGGGTTCGTCCAGGTTCGTAACCAAAGACGGCAGATCGAGCCGGAGGTAGTGCAGCGCCTCGAGTGCCAGCGTGCCGCCCGAGAAAAAGCCGCGCAGCGCGTTTCTCGGCTGTTCCTTGCCATCATCCGACGGCGCCGCGGTCTCATCCATCTGAGGCGGCAAGGCGATCTTGGCAGGGTCGGCCAGCAGCGCAGCAGCCAGGACCGCTGCCTCTTCGAGGCTCGAGGCGTAGTGCAAGTTGCCGTCTTCGGAAACCGTTCGACTCAGGCCCTGAAAGTAGATGACCGCGGGTTTGCCGGTCGAGCGCAGCGCGTCGACGACGCTCGGCAGCACGCCTGCGGCCGGGGGCTTGCTGATCAACGCGATGACCTCGGTGGCTTCGTCACGACCCAGCGCACCGATGCAGGCAATCATCGCCTCACCCCCAACCTCGGCGTTGAGATCGCGCCCGCCGGTCCCGAGGGCATGGCTGATACCCAGTCCGAAGGTCTCGAGTCGGCTCGAAATCGCCTGTATACCGGTTCCCGAAGCACCGACGAGACCGATCGCGCCTCGCTCACACCGATTCGAGAAACCCAGACCGACACCGCCCAAGATGGTCGTCCCGCAATCCGGCCCGAGCATGAGCAGTCCTCGCTCGCGAGCCAGGAGCTTGAGTTTCCTCTCGTGCTCGATCGAAACGTTGTCGCTGTAGAGGAACACGTGGCGATCGGCTTCGAGCGCCTCGCGCGCCACGCGCTCGGCGAACCGCCCCGGCGTCGAGATGCTGACCCACTGCGCGTCGGGTCGCTGCTCGAGAGCGGTAGCGAGTGTCTTGGGCCGGTAGCCTCCACCAGTCCCCTGACCTCCACGCGCCTCCTCGAGGAGACGATCGACCTCGGCCAGAGCACGTTCTGCGGCCTCGCGGTCGACCGCTCGAACGGTCAAGACCAGGTCGTCTGGTCCCAGGTCGCCCTGTTCCTCCGGACTGATCGCCAAGAGGTTCCCGTCAGCGAGGACCGCCAGATTGTGCTCGGTGGCCATTGCAGCGCCAGCGTCGACAACACCTTCGAGCGCGCCTAGAGAGACCTGCAGCTGCATCAGCACGATGGAATCGAGATAGTGACCTCGACGAACCTCCGCGAGCGTGTGCATTTCAGATCTCCTTGCAGTCAAACTCTTCACCGCGGGTGGCACCGGCAATCTCCCGCCGGCAATCTCCTGCCGGCAATCTCCTGTCGGCGATCTCCTGCCGGGCAGTCTGGTGCCGGAGCACTCTGCTGCCACTCAGGCCACACGGTTCGAACAGACTGTGCGGCGGAACCGATTGTGCAGGGGATCGTTGCGAGACGCAATCAGACTCCTCCAGAAGCCTGGAATCACGAGCAGCTACGCCACCGTCCGACTTGCTACAATCGCAAGATCGCGGCCCGGAAATCGTCGCGACACGGCTGCTCTATCCGCCCGACGGACCCGCACGAGCAGATTGGACGTTCGCGCTCGCAGCATACGTCCAACTGAGCGCTCGCAAGCGACACTTCCCGGTGTCCGCGGTCAGCGCCGACCGACCATCCCGACAGCAACTCAAAAAGTAGACAGCGAGAGCTTCGTGTCAGACCTCACCAAGGCCGGCAAGTACGAAATTCAGAGCCGGATCGGTGAAGGCGGCTTCGGCGTCGTCTATCTCGGCCGAGACCCCTTCATCAAGCGCCAGGTTGCCATCAAGACCTGTTCCTCGGACAACGACGAAACCAGGCGGCGTTTCCTGCGCGAGGCCGAGATTGCGGGAAACATCGAGCACCCGAACATCACGGTGCTCTACGACTTCGGCTACGAAGACGAGGTCCCCTACCTCGTTCAGGAGTTCCTCACCGGTGAGGACCTGGATCACAAGATTGCGCGCAAGGACTCGATGTCGTTTGCCAGCAAGCTCGACATCCTCCTCCAGGCGGCTCAGGGACTCGGGTTTGCCCATGAGAACGGCATCACCCATCGCGACATCAAGCCCAGCAACATCAGGGTTCTGGACGACGGTCGCGTCAAGATCATGGACTTCGGGATCGCCAAGATCACGAGCGTCGAGACCCAGCTGACGCAGACCGGCACGACGCTCGGCACGCCGGCCTACCTGTCGCCGGAACAGCTCCGTGGCGACACAGTCGACCAGCGCTCGGACATCTACTCGTATGGCGTGCTCGCCTTCGAGCTGCTGACCTACCGCAGGCTGTATACGGGCGACACGATCTCGGCGCTGTTCTACCAAATCCTCAACGAGCCGCCGACTCGCCTCTCGAAGGTCTGGCCGAGCTGCCCTGAGCACCTCGATCTGCTGATCGCCCGATGCGTCGAGAAGAACCCGGAGAAGCGCATCTCCTCGTTCCGTGACGTCATCACGGTCCTCCAGCAGATCGCCGAAGAGGCGGGCTCCGTACAAGGCGGCATCGTCACGACGGTCGATCTCGCGATGCCCGACCTGGGAGGGGACGACGAGCCGACCGGCAGTCATCGCCTGCACGCCATGACCCAGGCGCGCAACGAGATCGAGGAGCTCATGGCCAGCGGCCACTTGAAGCAGGCCGTCCGCGTGCTGCTCGACGCCAGGGAAACCTATGGCGACTCGATCCCGTTTCAGACGCTCCAGGAGCGGCTGGTGCAGATGCGCACCCTGGGTGAGAACGACGAAGAGCTGGAGCAGTCCGACGAGGTGACGGCAGCTCTCGACGATGTCAGGGCACTCCTCGACGACGGCCGAATCGACGAAGCTGAGCAGCAGCTGGCCGCCGCTCGAGAGCGGTTCGGTGAGCGTCGCTCCATCGCCAAGGTCGATCGCTTCGTACAGGTCCAGCGCAAGCTCGCTGACGGGCGAGGGTTCATCGAGCGAGGACTTCTCGACGAAGCAGCCGGCGCCTTCAACCAGGCCCGCGAGCTCGACCCCGAGAATCCGGAAGTCTCCGGCTACCTCCGGCAGGTCGAGGCTGGAGT
>JANQPS010001272.1 GCA_028285365.1 Thermoanaerobaculia bacterium
CACCGTTACCGAAGCGCCACTGTTGAAAGGATCGAGCTCGGCGGGCAGCGTGACTTCCTCGGTGCGGTTCCAGGCGTGGCCGGAGTTGGCCCAGAACAGCCCGCCGACGTTGATCGAGTGGCCGGCACCGAGATCGAAGCGGTAGGCCCCGCGCAGCTTGAACATGTGCGGACGATCCTCGCGCAGGTTGCCCCAACGGTTGAACTCGGACCAGGGAATACCGTCCTCGTTGGTGAAGTCACGGAGCTCGCTGAACGTCCACAGGCAGCCACCGTTGTCGTTGTACCAGCAGTTGCCTTCGGTGCTCGACAGGGTGTAGCTACCCGCGACCATCCAGTTGTCCTTGAAGCGACGCTGCAGGGTGAGGTGCAACGCCTCGTACTCCATCTTCACTCCAGGCGTGTCCTCCGCTACGGAGATCAGCCGCCCGGTGTCATCGAGCTGGTTGAGGACCGCCGGAGCGCCCTCGCGCTCCCACATCACACCCTGCGCCTTGAACGCCCAATCAGGATGGAACTGCCAGTCGACGCCGACGGTGACCTCGTCTTTGAAAGGCGGCTGAATGTCGATCACGTCGACCTCGCCGCCTGCCGTGAAGACGCGCGTCAGAATGTCGTAGTCGCCGGTGACCGGGTTCCAGTTGTACTGCTCGAACTGATCGCGCCCGACTGGCAGCGTGTTGAAGTTGCGCGTCCAGGACTGCTCCATCTGGCTGACGTAGCGTCCGGCGCTGGCCTTGAGTAGGACGTTGCCGTTGGCGCTGAGGTCGTAGACGACGCTCAGTCTCGGCATCACGTCAGTGGTGTCGAGGACCTGCTGGCCGATGTCGTTGTCGTGCTTCTGCTGGTCGACCCGCAGCCCGAGGTTGAAGGTCCAGCGATTCAGTGTAAAGCGATCTCTGACGTACGCAGCACGGTTGGACTGCTCGAAGACGACCGGCCCGTAGCCCTGCTCCCAGGTAGCGCGCGTGGGGAAAAACCGGCACCAGCCGACGCGGCCGCCATCGTTTTGGAGGAAGCCGCCCGGTGCGTTGGCGTCGTACCCGCGACCGCGACAGAACGGCGGTGTCACACCGCCGAGATCCCAGGCGGTCTCCTGAAGGTCGATGCCGAATTTGACGTCATGGTCGCCGCGGAACCAGTTGAGCGAAGCGTTGCCCTGGTCACGGGGAAAGTTGGTGAAACCCGCGCCAAGAGGCAGACCGATACCGTTGCGCAGAAAGCGATCGCCGTCGAGCGGACGGTAGACCCAGTCGTTGCCGCAGGGTTGATTGCCGGCGCAGGAGGGGTCGATCGAGTTCTCGACGAATTTCACCCGGTTCTGCTGCGGCTCGGTCGTGCTGAATTTGGCCTCTAGCAGCATCGAGTCGGTGATCGTCCAGCTCCATCGCCCCGAGAGCAGATCGCCCGGATACTCGAACAAGGACACCGTTTCGATGTCCCAGTACGAAGCTGCGTTCCACCACGGGAAGTCCCAGGGAGTCTCGACGTAGCTGAGGCCCAAGTTGTGTTGATTCGTTGGTCGGGCGTCGATCTTGAGCAGGATGGCTTCTTGGACGTTCGGCTCGGTCACCGAGTCACCGCTGGCCATCACCGAGAACGCAGGGTTGTTGTCCTCTTTGGCCGCCGCGAAAAACCAGACCTTGTCAGTCAGAATGCGGCCGCCAAGGGCGGCTTGCCAGCTGAGCTCGGTGTCGCCGGGCCGCTCTTCGGGAACGTTCTCGTTCTCGGCGTTCCAAGACAGGTCCTGACCCATGAGCTCGAAGTTGCCGTGAAAGGTGTTGCTGCCGGATCTGATCGTGGCCGTGGTGTACGTGCCGATCGTGCGGCTGTACTCCGCGTCGGCCCCGGTCGACTGCAGCTTGATTTCCTGGATGGCCACAGAAGGGACGTTGAGCTGCGAGCCGCCTCCCCACCGCGAGAAACTGACGTCGACACCGTCGACGATGTACATCTGGCGCGCACCTTCGGTACCTTCGGCCGACGGGCGATTGCCCTGTGAGGTGCTCGACTCCGCCCGCACTCCCGGCAGCGCCAGCAAGTGGGCCTTGTAGTTGCGCGACGGCGTTGCCGTGATCGCGTCCAACTCTTGAGTCTGGATGGTACCGCCGCCGCTCGTATCGAAGCGCGAGACCAGCGGCGCCTCGCCAGTCACGACCACCGTGTCAGTGAGTGACTCGGCCAGCTCGAGCGTCACGTCGAACCGCTCGCCTGCGCCTACCTCGACCTTCTGCTCAGGAGCCTCGAGCTGCTCGACTGACGCACTGAGGGTGTAGGTGCCAGG
>JANQPS010001275.1 GCA_028285365.1 Thermoanaerobaculia bacterium
GGTCTGGGGTCGCCCGTCTTCGGTGTGACAGCTCTCACAGCTGCCTTCGAACTCGGGATGTGGAGTGACCGGTGGAGCACCGTCGTAGGCGCGCCGCTCGAAAGTCCTCTCAGACGCTCTCTCAGAAGCCGTGTCTGTGCTCGGACTCCCGGCTTCGGTATCGCCACAAGCGAAGACGACCGCGGCCATCGCTGCCAGGAGGAGCCTTGGATAGGGGGTCATCACGGCCGGCCACTCGTTATGCCAGCTCGATCCGAACCGCGCATTTCTTGTAGTCCGGTTCTTTGCTGATGTTGTCCATCGCGTCGAGGGTGAGCAGGTTGATCAGGGCCTCTTCGTCGAAGAACGGGACGAAGACGGATCCGGCTGGCGGGTCCCCGCGCTGGGCGACGTGCGCCGGCAGCACCATCTCACCGCGGCGGCTGACGAGCTTCACGTTGGCGCCGTGCTGCACACCGAGCGCGCGAGCGTCGGCGGTGTTGATCTCGACGTATGCGGCGGGAGCTGCCTGGTGCAGCTCGGCCACGCGCCGGGTCATCGACCCGGTATGCCAGTGTTCGAGTAGACGACCCGTGGACAGCCAGAAAGGGAACTCTTCGTCGGGAGATTCGGCCGGGGGGTGATAAGGCCGAAGCCAGACGGCGGCGCGCTCTCCGTTGGCCTTGGCCTTGTAGAAGTGAGTTCCGGTCCGCTTGGTGACATACGGATCGTGACCCGCGGCGTAGCGATAGAGAGTCTCTTTGCCGTCGACGACGGGCCAGCGGAGTCCGCGCGCCGACTTGAGCTGCTGGTAGCTCGCGACGTCTTTGCCGTTGCCGAGCGTGAATTTCCGGTACTCCTCGAACAAAGGCTCGTGCCAGTTGTCGTCGGGCCACGGAAACAGGTGCCCCATACCCATGCGCTTCGCCACTTCGATGATCTGCTTGGCGTCTTCCATGGCCTCGCCGGGTGGAGCCACCATCTGGTTCCACTGCTGGGACCGTCGTTCGGTGTTGCCGAACACACCTTCGCGCTCGACCCAGGCGGCCGAGGGGAGGATCAGATCGGCGACTGCAGTCGTGGGTGTGGGATAGATGTCGCTGACGACCAGAAAGCGGCCGTCGTCGGGCTCGCGCTCGAAGCGTGCGAGGTTGGGCAGTGAGACCATGGGATTGGTCACCTGAACCCAGAGGGTCTTGAGATCGCCCCGGGCGAAGGCGCGAAACATGTCCACCGCGTGATAGCCGGGCCGAGGATTGATCGTTCCTGGCTCGAGTCCCCAGATCTCTTCGGCACGAGCTCTGTGGGCCTCGTTGGTCACGACCATGTCGGCGGGCAGTCGGTTCGACAGGGTCCCGACTTCGCGCGCTGTGCCACAAGCCGACGGCTGCCCGGTGAGGCTGAAGGGGTTCGAGCCCGGCCTCGAGATCTTGCCGGTGACCAGGTGGATGTCGTTGATGAGGTTGTTCATCCACGTGCCACGCACGTGCTGGTTGACGCCCATGCACCAGAGACTGACCGTGCCGCGGTTGCGCTCGCCGTAGAGCCTTCCCAGACTCTCGATCTGAGCCACGCTGAGCCCCGTCAGTTCCGAGACCCGGGCCGGCGAGTAGTCGGCGAGGAAAGCCTCCATCTCTTCGTAGCTCGACGCTGTGGGGCGGTCGCGAAAGGTGTATCGCTCGCTCTGCTCGCCGAAACAGCCGTAGCCGATCTCGTCGAGGTCTTCGACGCCGCGCTTGAAGACCAGGTTCTCCTCGATGAAGGCCCGATCCGTCAACCCGTCGCGAAACAGGATGTGCAGGACTCCGTTGGCCAAGGCGAGATCGGAACCGGGCTGGATCTCGAGGTAGGTGTCGGCGAACTCGGTCGTAGGAGTGCGTCTGGTGGCGATGTCGACGATGCGCACGTCTCCTCGCCGGCGTTTGGTCTCGAGGATGCGGCTGTAGAGCACCGGGTGCATCTCAGCCATGTTGTTGCCCCAGAGAACGAAGTCGTCACCCTCTTCGAAGTCTTCGTAGCAGCCCATGGGCTCGTCGCTGCCGAACTGGGTCATGAAACCCATGACCGCGCTCGCCATGCAGAGACGAGCATTGGGATCGATGTTGTTCGAGCGCATGCCCGCCTTGACCCATTTGAGAGCGGCGTAGCCGTCGTGCACGGTCCACTGACCCGAGCCATAGACGGCAACCGATTCCGGGCCGTGCTCCGCGAGCGCCGCGGAGTAACGCTCGGCGATCAGATCGAGGGCGTCGTCCCAGGAGATCGTCTCCAGCGATCCGTCCGGCTTGCGGCGTTGCGGTTGGAGCAGTCGGTCCTCGCCGTAGAGGAATCCTGGCAGGTGGTAGCCCTTGACGCACAAGAGACCCTTGTTGACCGGGCTGGCCTCGTCGCCGCGGACGGCGACGACCTTGCCCTCCCGGACTCCCACTTCGACGCCGCAGCCGGTCCCGCAGAAGCGACAGGGGGCCTTGTCCCACGACACTCCCCGCAGGTCGGTGTTGGCCGCGGCGACGACCTCTTCGGCTCGCTCACGATCGGAGCAAGACAATGCAACCAGGGCAGGTGCCCCGCCCAGCGAGACCAAGAGGTCGCGGCGGTTGAGACTCTTCGGAGATGACTTGGTGCTCATGAGAAGGCGCTTCCGTCAGGAGCCGGATCCGCTCTGGCCGTAGCGAGAGTTCATTTCCGCCCTGATCAACTCCATCTGTTCCTCGGCGCCCTGTTCGAACCACTCGTGCTCGGGCCGCGCCAGGATGTCTTCGATCACCTGCTCGACGGCGTTGGCCCCCGCTCCTTGGCCGCGTTCGCGACCGTGCTCGACCATCTCGCGGGCCTGTGGGATCAGCTCCATGTAGAAGCGCTCGGCCACCTCGTACATACCGTGCCAGTGGGTGTAGTCGGGCGCCATCATCGAAGCGCCGTGACGGGCACGCCGGCCCTCGTGGTGCCAGAGGTAGAACCAAGTCCACTCGATTTCTTCGTCGAACTGAGTGGGTGTTCGCAGGTTCTGCTCGGCGAGTGCCGCCATGATCATCTGGCCAGGCTTCGCGAACTTCTCGTTGTAGAGGATGACCAGGTCGTCGTACTGGCGATAGAAGGCGTCGATGCTGTTGGGCGTGTGGCAGTGGGAGCACACTTCGCGCATGCGATTGCGCTTGTTCTGCCAGCTGTCGACTGTCTGTCGCTGCCGTTCGAGCGGATCGGCGACCTTGACGAGGTCACCGTTGATATCGGTATCCATGACCAGGCTGACGGGTGGCCGGTTGGTCCACGAGATGCGCTCGGCCGGATCGTGCGTGATGCGCCCTCCGTTGCGGCTGTGTCCCGACATGTGGCAGGTCGCGCAGGTGGGTGCTTGCGCATAGGTCTCTCCCAGGACCCACTCCTTGGCGTCGAGCTCCATGTGCTCGCGCAGGTCGCGATAGGCCACACCGTGCTTGGACTCCTCGAAGATCTCCTTTTGCGGATGGTCGGGCCCGAGGTGGCACTTGCCACAGTTCTCTGGCTGGCGTGCGCGCCTCGGTGAGAAGTCGTGTCGGCTGTGGCACGCCGAGCAAGATCCGCGCGATCCGTCCAGGTTGAGACGACCGATACCCGTGTTGGGCCACGTCCCGGGGTGGAGAATGGGCATGCCGTTGTCCTTGCGGGCGATGCGTCCGACCGCTTCGAGATTGGTCGGCTTGCCGTCCGCGTCGGGCTGGAGATCGTCGACCGTCACGATGCCCCCGTCTCGGGCTTCGAGAGCGACCTTGCTGCCGTGGCACTGCTGGCACCCGCTGAACGCACTCGCGGTTCCGTTGACCAGCTCGGTGCCGCGACCTGGAGTCGGGGAGTGCGGGTCGAAGTCCATGCGG
>JANQPS010001282.1 GCA_028285365.1 Thermoanaerobaculia bacterium
GTAGATGGGCGGCGGGTAGATAGATAGGCGAGAGACCCGGTCAGCCCGCTGATCGACCGTCCGCATCGTCGGGACCCCGCGGGGCCACTCGGGCTCACCGCCCGCCTGCAGTCTCCTCCCCGATTCCCATCGCGCGGGGCGTCAAGGTGGGGACGGCCGCGCCGATGCATGAACTTGCCCGGCGACGCGGCCCGCTAATCGACGGAATGCCCCGTGCGGCGAGGGATCGAGGCGGACCGTCGATTTCGCGAATTGGAAGGGTCGCGAACTCGACGGCAGACCGCGGTCGGGTACCTTACGGCTCCTCCGGTGGCCCGGTAGCTCAGTTGGTAGAGCACGCGACTGAAAATCGCGGTGTCGGCGGTTCGACCCCGCCCTGGGCCACCACCTCTCAACTCTTTCGGTGAGTTACAGCGTTTCTTGCTCCGGCTAAGCCCTGGAGTAAGTAACGTGACCTTCGAGAATTTCTGCGCTCTCTACCTTGAGCACCAGAGGACCTATAACCGTCCGAGTTCGGTCGAATCCTGCCACACGACCCTCCGCATCCTACAACGCTACTACGGGGACGACCTGGAAGTCGCTGAGCTTCGCCCTCAGCACCTCCACGCCTTCGTGGCCGAGCGGCGGAAGACCGTCGAACCGGTCACCGTCAACAAAGACCTGCGGGTCTTCAAAGCCCTGCTCAACTGGGCCGTGGAAGTCGGGTACCTCGGGGAGATGCCCTTCAAGGTCAAGATGCTTCGGGCTCCCAAGAAGCGGGAGCTGACTCCCCTCTCCCGCACTGACATCCGGAAGCTCATCTCCAAGGCCAAGGGCTACCAGAAGATTCTGATTCACCTTGGTGCCGTGACCGGCATGCGCCTGGGGGAGATGCTCTCTCTGCGCTGGGAAGACATCGACTTCGAGGGTGGGCTGGTCACCGTCCAAAGCGAAAATGCCAAAAGCCACCAACAGCGGTCCATTCCCCTCGGAGAGAAGTCTCTTCTGCTACTCCGGGAGTACCGACTGCGTTGCCCGTTCAACGCTGATTCGGACTTGGTCTTCGCCAATCGAGATGGCTGCCGACACCTGCGAAGCAACGTCAGCCGTCGCCTCAAGAAGGCGTGGCAGGATGCGGGGCTCTACCAGGAAGGAGTCCCCACCTCCCACGGTCTTCGTCACGCCGCAGCATCTTCCATGCTCGCAGCAGGTGCAGACATTGAGAGCGTCCGAGAGGTTCTGGGCCGTTCCACCGTGCTCACCACCCAGCTCTATTGCCACTCCTCCGACGAGCAGAAGCGAAAGGCCGTGGGCTCCCTGGGCCTATAATCGGCCTACTCATCATCAGCGAGTTCTGAGCGAATCTTGGCTAGCGCCCGGTGGTACGCCTCGTGTGCTGCCTGACGGGAGATTCCTAGTTCCTCCCCAAGCTGCTCGAAGGTCGGGGTGAACTCACCTACGAATCCGTTCATGCGCCCGACGATGAGTTTCTCCCGCGGAGTCAGGTGCTCATCCATGATTCGAGCCACTTCCTCTAGCTGCTCCTTCTGAATCAGCTCCTCTTCGGGAGTCTTGACCTCTTCGTAGGCATTCCAGGTAGACAGTTCGTCTACTGAGACCGCACGGGGAGCCTCGAAACCTTCCCGACCGTGCTGGTGGAAGGGGACGTAGACCGGAAGGTCCTTGTTGAGCATGTACTCGCGGAGAGCGCGGCGAACCTTATTCTGAGCAAAGATGAAAAACTTCGTCCGGCCCTCTCCGTCGTAGCGCTCCTCCCAACGGTCAGCGGCGTAGATGAGAGCCTCGTAGCCTATTGAGATGAGTTCCTGGCGAGTCTCGTCGTCGACCGTCCGGTACTTGCGCGACACCAGCGACTCAATCCAGTTGTTACCGGGCTGGATGAGCGGCTCAATGAGCCGATTCCGCTCCTCGGGAGAGCGTATTGGTGGTTTGGTTGGTGGCATTCAGGTTCTCCTATTCGCGAAATTCGAGGTGGTGGACGTCGAGCGCGACGTAGTCCACGTCCTCAATCTTGACCAAGTAGCCGACGCTTCTGTAGCCGCTGTTCAGGGCGGCGCTGGTCTTGGCTTCTCTCCTCTTCCATGAGGGGAGAGACTCGACGTGTTCAATGAGTTCGTTGGTGTCGAAGATGAGCAGGCGGGACTGGCCAACGAGCCAATAGCAGAAGAAGTCTGCTTCCTGCTCTCGGGCCTTCCAGGGACCGCCCGAGGCTCGACGCTCCTCGGTGACCCATCGCTCCAGAAAGATGTTCTTGGGGTGGGGGTAGAAGTCGGTCTTCAATTCGACTCCGCGGCCAGTACCGCGAACGGTGAAGTCAACGGCACTCCAGTTGGCGTTCCTGCTGGACTGCCCGTTGTTTCTTTCAATCCAGCGCGAGTAGCTGATCAGAAATCGATGCTCGGCTTCGAGACCGCGTTTGAGTTGAGGGTTGCTGTCGTCTAATGGCAATTGATTACATGGGCCAAATCTCAGGAACTCACCTTTCCTCCTTGTTGTCTGATTCAAGCGAACCAGCAATTACTGAAACCCTGATTCGCACTTCATGAGCAATTCCGCGGCACCTCTTGATCACAGCGAAATCCATTCACCGCTTTGTGTATCACCGTTAACAGTATTCGACTCTGACGAGCCGCACGTCAATTGAATGAGTCACATATGACCCTTTCCTGTGACATACCTTCGGATACACTCGCCCGCGGAGACCCCCCAGATGCGCCGCGTCCTCCTGCTCCTTAGCCTGATGCTCATTGCGCCGCATCTCGCGCTCGGAATGAGCTTCACGACGCCCCTCGACGACTTGACTGGTGTCATTGACTTCACCCCGTCCCAGGGTGGCAGGGGAGCGTCCTTCGACTTCGGCACCCAGTTCTCCTCAATCGAGAGCGTCTCGATCGAAGTCGAGGCGCATGTCTTCGCACGACAGTTCGACGTGTGTGGGACAATATTTGACCCACAGTCCTGCACTCATGAGGTCCAGCTTCTCGGCTTTCTTGCCCAGCTAGATACCGAGGGACACCCGGTCTTCTCGGTGCAATCAAGCGGTGGACTCACCTACGGGGATTTCACCGACCTCGAAGGATACGGCACGGATGCCGCATCATTCGACGACCAATTCATCCAATCAGATTTCGATTATCTGCTCGATGGAGAAGGCTCGCTGATCCTCTATTGGAATAGCGCGCTCGGAGACCCTGATCGGTTCATCCAAAACCTCGTTGAGCCATCAGGTGAGATTATCGCTGCCCGATTGATCATCGAAGGCACACCCATCCCCGAACCATCGACTGCTCTCCTGTTCGGAACCGGCCTTCTAATCCTAGTCGGAACGAAGCGTCCATAGTCGCAAACGTACCCACTCAGCCATTCGGCTGCGGCGTCGTCAACAAACCTCGTTCTCTGCGGAGAGAATTCACTGATCGATTGAGAAACACCAAACGACGACTGGAGGGTACGTCACGATGCTTCGAATGAAGTGGTCCTATGTTCACATAGCCGCAATAGCCACAATCTCACTTCTCTTCTCTCTTGCTGCCTCAGCGGACACATCAGCAGAAGCAAAGAAGATTTGCATGGACTACCTGCTCAATCACGCGGGCGACAAAGGGAGAGAGCAGGCCTGCATCGACGCAATGGAATTGGCTGCCGCAGCTAGTCCCCGCGAGTCAGAATCCGAAAGTGCATCTCGCCCGCCCACGCAGGTCTTTCCTGTTCGCAAGACCGCCGTTGTCACCGAGTCGCATGAAGGTGATCGAGACCGAATACTGATGAAGCTCCGCTCCGGCGAGAGCGTCGAAGTCCTAGTCGAGTTCAATGTTTCTGAGGCACGAACCGAGATTCACGATCGAGCTCTAGTCGATGGGCTACGGTCGCTCAGTTCAAACCTGCTCGAAGAGAAGCAAGCTGCCTACACCGCTGTCAAGCAACGTGGCCTCGCACAACTGAGCGGCATTGAAGTGCTCCGCAACTACGACAACTTGGCAACCACCTTCGTTCGCGTATCGGACGAAGAAGCGCTGAACGCTCTCGTCTCACGAAGCGAGGTGATCGCAGTTCACGAGAATCGAGCGCGAAGACGCCTGCTCGCGCAGAGCCTCCCGCTCATCCAGCAGCCGGCAGCCGCAGCTCTGGGGCAGGGAGGAGCCGGAACAACGATTGCCGTATTGGATACCGGCGTCGACTACACAATTGCGCCCTTCAACTGCACGTCCCCCGGCGTTCCTGCAGGCTGCCGCGTCGTCGCGACTCTGGAAGCCGCACCAGATGACTCCTCGCTAGATGACGATGGGCATGGAACGAACGTCTCAGCGGTCGCTGCCTCAACGGCAGGGGATGCTGACATCGTCGTAGCTGATGTCTTCAATGGAGCCTCGGCCTTTGACGCTGACATCTTGACGGCCATTACTTGGGCAATCGCAAATCAAGCGACGTACAACATCGTATCGATGAACCTAAGCCTTGGTGACACTACGGTCAACGTATCGACGTGCCCCACGGATGGTCTCGCAACCTCGCTCGCGGATGCGTTAGCGGCGGGCATACAGCCAGTCATCGCGTCGGGAAACACCGCCTATTTCAACAGCTCGTTTGATGATGGCATTGCCTCGCCAGCGTGTGTCCCCGCAGCCGTAAGCGTGGGCGCAGTCTACGATGCGAACGTCGGCGGAATATCGTGGGGCAGCGCGCCCTTCAACTGCACAGATACCAGTTCCGCCGCAGACCAGATCCCCTGCTTCTCACAGACAGCCCCTATCCTTTCTCTTCTTGGTCCTGGAGCGTTGGTCACAGCTGGGGGCTCCACTCAGGGCGGAACGTCCCAGGCAGCCCCGCACGTCGCTGGTGCGTGGGCAGTTGTTCGTGCGGCAGCGCCGCCCAATGCAACAAAAATCCTGGAGGTCATGCAGGATACTGGTGACTCAATCGTCGATTCCAGGCCCACCGGAACGCGAACAACGCCGCGAATTAACCTGCTGCCGGAACCGGGTCTCGGCACCCTCCTGGGCGCTGGTGTCATGGGGTTGGTGGTGCACTCGAACCGTCGTCGCGCACGAAACTCAAGGGCATGACGTCACCTCCCGGGGGCCGTTACTATCGTAGTCAGTCGACCACGAAGACGGCCTCCGGGGGCATCGCCCCAGTTCGCTTGAAGCTGGTCGGAACGAAGGTGGAACAATGAGAAGCATTGCCCTTCTAATCGGAATCCTTGTATCTACTTCTACACTCACAGCGAAGCC
This sequence comes from Thermoanaerobaculia bacterium, assembly GCA_028285365.1. Classification (GTDB taxonomy): domain Bacteria; phylum Acidobacteriota; class Thermoanaerobaculia; order Multivoradales; family Multivoraceae; genus JANQPS01. The sequence goes on from JANQPS010001282.1 coordinate 5,232, forward strand.
AGCAAGTGCCATTTGGCCGTTTGGCTGCATTCGAGAGAACTGCGGCTGCACTCGGCCGATTGGAGCGACTGAGGACACCGCAACAGTCGCACTTGAATTGTCGGCGATCGGAAAGGGGTTGTCCGGAGGGGTGAGTGGAGAGAACACCAAGAAATACCAGCCGCCGCCGCTTCCAAATCACCTGACTGAGCCGGGCGTAATGCAGTTCTACGTTTGCGTAGCGCAGCGACAGGGATTGATCGATTCAGAGACGGCGGAGCTGGTTACCCGAGCCTATCTTCACGACCCCGAATTCCGCGTAACGTGCCGCACGTATGCTCCCAATTCCGGTGGCCCCCGGGACGATATTGGGTCAGATTCCTTCGGCTTCACCGTCTGGTCAGGCATCTTTCCTGTAACGATTATCCCGATTGGCACTGGTCCGGTATCGCTCATTGGCGAGTTCCCGACTGAAGTAACAGAGGACAGCAAGCTGACGTACCAGAAACATCTTCAGTGCACGCCTGGGAAGACGCATGGGAGCATCATTGACGCGAGCGGGAATTTCGCAATTCGCTTCGAGTCAGGTCGACTTACCTCAAAGTCCTGCGTCTTCTCCTTCGAGTGCCCAGGCAACAGCGACTACAAGGACAATCCAAAGCTAGACTTCGTCGGTACCGGAAAATAGAGCGAAGCCAGCTACGACACTGTACAGAAAGTGCGACTCAGAAAGACTCTGCGCGCTATTCAATAGGCGTACCGATGTAATGGCTGCAGCTCGTGCGTGTAGCTAGCTCTCTCTCACGCGCTCGGTGCTCCTGTCGGATTGACTCTACAGCAGCAAGGTCCTCGGTCGTCGCTGAATTCAGGGCGCGTTGGTACTTCCCCGGCGGCTGGATTCCTTGTCGGACAGCATTCTGGGCCCGCCGGATGAACTCCAAACGCTGCGCTCGGTCCTTGGGGGTCTCCTCTCGCGGAGCTGTTACAGGAATCACAGGGACCGCTTCCCGTTCCTGAACTTGATTGCCGCGCGGGGAAGCCAAATCAGAGGAAGGATTGGCCCTCTTCCTCCCCCTTTTAGAATCACCCGCGGAAGTTTCGCCAGAAACTTTCGTGGCAGCACCGTCACAAGACGTGCGCATGGTGGTTTTTTTAGGTGGATTACTTTCGGAGGATTCCTTAGGAGGATTAGTGTGCCCTGGGTGCGCATTAACCGGTCGTTTCGTGCGCGATCCCCGGACCTCAGTGCGCATTCCCTGGCCATTCGTGCGCGCACCCGTGCACTCACTCGTGCACTCTTCCTCTATCAATTGGCCCTCTGTGTTCTTCAGGTGCTTGCGAACCTCATCTGGAATCTTCGAGAACTTCCGACGTTTCCAGTCGGATGCTTCATTCCAGAGTGATTGGTACTCGACCTGCCAGAGCGTTGCTCGACCGACCGTTCTTCCTGTATCCGTGAGCCACCCTAGCTCCTCCATCTTCTTCCATGCGTACTGAACCTTCCGACGAGAGCAACCGAGTCGCTCCGAGATGGATTTAGCTCCCTCCCAAACCAATCCGTTCTTGGTTCGACCGTAATCGGCATGAACCATGAAGTACGCGATTCGGAATTCTACGGGCGTCAGTTCTGGGTGTTCACAAAGGTAATCGTTGATTGAGTGCATATTGGCCTCTAGTGGTGGTTTCATAATTGGTTCTCCTATGTGCTCTCCTTGTTGCAGGAACACGACCCCGGGGAGAGGAGAACTCCCCGGAGTCCCTGACCCGACCCGTCGGTCGGGATTTCAGATACATCCTCATGCAGAGGATTCTCGCGCGCCTGGCACACGAATCTGGGGCTCTCACCGGGAAAGGAGGTACCCGGGAGAGCAGTTCCCGCTGCTGCGGGGCAAAGCCAAATCTACTTCGTAAGGGGAAGACTGAATGGTGCTCGTTCAGTCGGTGGGAGCTACCGCGCTTCAATCTGGTAGACAAACCAGAGAGCGCATTTGTACTCCCTATTAGAACTAATAAGTAGAATCGGCGCAGAAGTCAAGTATTTTCTTCATCTGGTACGCATTTTCTTGTCAATCAGTCCGTCAAATAACAAAGCCCCCGCGTACCAATGGGTAGCAGGGGCCAATCGCGCTCAAGAATCTTGCTTTCAAGCTACATCAGCATTCGCATAGCGCCGGCGCCAAGCACTCCGGAGCCAAAGAGGAGAGCCACAAGCACGTAGACTTTGGTTCGCAGCGCGCTCAGCTCATCGCGGTCCGCTTTCTCGGCCAGATTCTTCACGAGCAACGTCTTCAGCTCGCCGATACCAACCTCCAACTTGCGAAAATTCTCTGCATCAGACGCTGTGTGGTCGCGCAGGAGGTCATCAATGCGGTTCAAGCGAGTCTCCAGCTCACACACGATCGACCTCTTCCTCAGAGACGATTCTGCGCTCTGAAAGGTCAATGAGGAGCCCACTCCGTGTTCGACAGTTCGAGACCCGGGTGAGCCGCTCGCGCTGTTCTTGGTTCATTTCGACCGGGTTCATTTCGAGAAAAGGTCGACCGCGTTTCGCCAATCGGTTCCGTGCCACTCGGATTCCGATGCCATTGCTAGCCCGGTGAACATTTCGCACCCGGCGAAATCGTCCTCCGTCGTGAAGCTCAAGTACCACTGTTGGCATAGATGCCCTCCTATCTGGATTCGGTGCCCGCAAACTCGAAGGAATTGATGGTCACCGTTTCTGTACCACTTACCTGGGTCAAGTAGACGCTGTAGCTCCAATGCCCATCGTCGATGGGAATCGTGGCCGGCTCCCCGGGAAAGTCGACGACGGAAAAGGTCTGCTGAAACTGAATTCCTGGCTCAAGGTCGATCGGGGGACCCTGAAAGATGCTCGCCCAGGAGACGGGGCTGACCCCCACTCCCCGGCGAACGTCGGCGAAAATGGTTGCTTTGGTCATCTCGTCGGCGTGAGCCGCTCCCGCGAAGCTGAAGCTCAGGTCCACAGCACTCCGGTCCACGGTGTTGAAGCTCAGATGGGCATCTTCCAGCCGCTTCGCGTTGCCCAGGCCAATCGCCAGGGTGAAGGGCGGGTCCGTGTCACCGGCAACGGACTTCACCGTGACCAAGTCCTCACCACTGGCCGTGACCTCGTTTGAGTAGTTCTGGTCCCCCAGGCCTTGGGATGAGGTGAACCGCCCCGGGCTTGCCGGAGGCTCCATTTCTTGAGGGGATGGAGCGATAGCGCGTCAGAACAGGTTTTCACAAGAGGTTCGGGAGCGAGCGGTTCGGATGGTCGCGGAGCACCGATCCGAGTATGGCTCGGAGTGGGAGGCCA
>JANQPS010001286.1 GCA_028285365.1 Thermoanaerobaculia bacterium
CGAGCGCAGGTAGACGAAGTGATGGTTGAGGCGCGCAGGGAAGTTGATGACCGTCTGACCGTCGACCGTCTTCTTCTGGATCAGGGTGTCTTCGACGGCGTTGAGACCCTCGATGATCTGGCGGCCTGCCTCCGAGAGCTCGTCGGACGCCTCGTGCATTGCGGAGGCCTGTAGGAAGCTCTCGATCTGGCCTCGCACCTGGCGCAGGTCGAGGACGGCTCGATGGAGCTTCGCGAGCTCGGTGCCGACGCTCTCCAGCAGCTGATCCTGAGCCGCAAACTGTTGAGAGGTGATCGCGACCCGCGGGTCGGGGCGCAGCTCGAGGTCCTGGGTGATCTCGGTATCTCCGAGGCGGGCGGTGATGGTGTAGTTGCCGGGGATGGCGCTGCGTCCGGCAAGACTGCCGAAGGTGAACTGTCCGGGGATCGGCAGGATCGAGTCGTGATTGCCGTTCCAGGCAATCCGGTTGTGACCTGCCTCGAGCTTGACCTTGGTGAGCGTCGCCTCCTGGGCGCGTTCCAGTACGGACTCCTTGCCGGATCCGGGCTGCTTGTCGCCATCCGCTCCACTGTCGCTGTCGTCGCCCTCCTGGGACTCCGGGTCTGGCGTCTCCTGAGGGGTAGCGCGCTCGTCGCTGCGCTTCTCTCCCTTGCGGTCAGGCGATCCCCGGAAGCGACGGATCACCTGGCCCGAGCTGTTGGTGATGTCTAGCTCCAGCTCCTCCTCGCCCTCGAGCTCGGGGACGATGAGGTCGAAGACCGCGATGCCCGGCGGGTTCTTGCCGACGCGCGAGCTGGCGAAGCCGAATCCTCCGCTGGTCGACCCTCGATAGGCCGGGTCGGGCGCGAAGAAGTGGAGCTCGTCACCGCTGGTGGACGCGTCCATCTGTTGCAGTGGCGCCAGGTTGTCGAGGATCCAGAAGGCTCGCCCGCTGGTCGAGGCGACCAGGTCGTTGTGATGCCGCTGAACGGTGAGATCGGTGATCGCGGTGACCGGCATGTTGAGCGCTAGCGATTGCCAACTCGTGCCGGCATCGAAGGAGATGTAGGTCCCCAACTCGGTGCCCATGTAGAGCAAACCGGGGCGAACGGGATCCTCGCGGACCACGCGTACCCAGGCTCCGTCCGGGATGCCGTTGGCGATCTGCTCCCAGCTCTGGCCGTAGTTGGTAGTGCGATAGGCCAGCGGCGTCATGTCGTTGAACTTGTAGCGAGTCACTGCGGCGTAGGCGGTCGCCGGGTCGTGGGGCGAGATCTCGAGGGCATTGACGATCGCCTCGCCGACATCAGGTGGCGTGACCTCTTCCCAGTCCTGACCCTCGTTGCGTGTGAGGTGGATGCGACCGTCGTCGGTGCCGGCCCAGAGGACGCCGGGCTCGGCGTCGGAAGCGGCGACGGCGTAGATCGTGCCGTAGATCTCGCCACCGGCCCCTTCGTTGGTGATGGGTCCACCACCTGGACCCTGCTTCTCGTCTTCGTTCCGCGTCAGGTCAGGGCTGATCGGAGTCCAGGTGACGCCGCGGTTGTCGCTGCGCAGCAGCACGTTGGCGCCGTGGTAGAGAACCTTGGGGTCTTGTGGTGAGGCAACCAGTGGCGCGTTCCAGTTGAAGCGGAACTTCTGTTCACGCGCCGGGATTCCAGCCGCCATGTTGGGATAGGCCATGACATCGCGGCTCTGCCCCGTCTCGCGATTCCACTCGGCGAGGGTCCCCATGTAGCAGCCGCCGTAGACGAGGAGTGGTTCATCGGGGTCGAAGGCGGGTGAAGCGCTTTCGCAGCCGGCGGTGGAGTAGAAGTCACTCCAGCCGATCCCACCCGGTGCTTCGCTCACGATACCGATGGCCGAGTTGTCCTGCTGGCCACCGTAGACGTGGTACGGGAACTGGTTGTCGGTGATGACGCGGTAGAACTGTGCCGTTGGCTGGTTTTGCTGCGTCGACCAACTGCGCCCACCGTTGTAGGAGACGTTGGCGCCACCGTCGTTGGAGTTGATCATGATGTCGGGGTTGTCCGGGTGAAACCACAGGTGGTGGTTGTCACCGTGGGGCGTGGACACCGTGACAAAGCTCTTGCCACCGTCGATCGACTTGTAGGTACGCGCGTTGGTGATCCACACCACGTCGCGCTCGATGGGATCGGCGTAGACCTTGATGTAGTACCAGGCGCGCGCGCGTAGTCCCCAGTCGTCGTTGACGTTGGCCCAGGTTTCACCGCCGTCATCGGAGCGATAGAGACCACCACCCGGATCGGCCTCGATCAGGGCGTAGATCCGGCTCGGATCGGACGAGATCGAGACGCTGATCTTTCCTTTGATCGCTGGTAGACCGTTCTCGACGGTCTCGCCGACTCGCTCCCACGTGTCGCCGCCGTCAGTCGAGCGCCAGACGGACGAGCCCGGGCCACCGCTGCGCACCTGCCACGGCAGCCGGATGTGATCCCAGAAAGCCGCGTAGAGGAGGCGGGGGTTGGTTGGTGACATCGATAGACCCGAGGCGCCGGCCGAGTCGGATACGTACAGCACCTTCTCCCACGATTCGCCTCCGTCGCGGCTGCGGAAGATTCCCCGCTGCTCGTTGGCACCGTATGCCGCACCCTGCGCCGCCACGTAGACCAGGTCGGGATCCTCAGGATGCACACGCACCGCGGAAATGTGTCGCGATTCGTCGAGGCCGAGATGTCTCCAGGTTTCGCCCGCGTCGTCAGAGCGATAGACGCCATCGCCGTGAGACGTCATGACGCCCCGCACTGCGTGCTCTCCCATACCGACATAGACCACGTTGGGATCAGACAGCGAGACCTCGATGGCCCCGACTGACGCGGTACCAAAAGCCTCGTGGTGAAGATGGCGCCAGTTCTCACCGCCGTCCGTCGTCTTCCACACCCCTGAGCCCACGCCTCCGAAGTAGAAGGTGTGGGGTTGCGACGGCACACCGGTCGAAGCGTTGGAGCGTCCACCGCGGAACGGGCCGATGTTGCGCCATTCGAGATCCTGGAACAGTGTCTCGTCGATGGCCATCTGCGCGACTGCATAGCTGGTCGTTACGGGACTGAGAATGGCGAGGAACGTAACGAAGAGAAGGCAGCGCCCGATCGAGGTGCCAGTGTGCTCAAAGATCTTCATGAAAAGGTCTCCTGGGTAAGGCTGCGGATCATGACCGATCGCGCGGTGCGCCGCTGGTCGGATTCTCTTGACTAGAGCGAGGGCTGCGATGGACACTCCGAAGCTCAACGAAAGTGGAGTTCTCATGAGGTCTCGTTCCGCTCTTCCTGTAGCGATCGTGTTTGGTGTTCTCGGGAGCCTGTTCGTGCCGATGGCCGTCTCTTCCGCATTCGGTCTTTCCTCCGCCGAGCGTGAGCCGCAACTGTTGTCGGCCTTTTTTGGACTGGACGACAACCTGCCAGTTGGCGCAAACGTTCTTTGCCAAGGAGGGGCCGGGCAGGACGGCATGCCGGTCGTGCTGTTGCATACCGTGGATGCGGAGAGCCTCCAGCCCGACGACTTTCGGGTCGTCACGCGCTCCGGGGCAACCCACACTCCGATGTGCGTGACGCTCAGCCCGGCCGGCGACCCGGGCGAACTCAGAACTGTGCTGCTCATCGGTCAGCTCGGTGACGCGGACGGCGACCCACCAGTCGAGGTGATGGTCGAAGGTGATCTGTTTTCGGATGGAGCTGCTGGCGAACCCGTGAACTATCGGGGAACACGGACGCCGGTAACGCCACTTGCTGACGGCCCCTCTCTCGTTCTGGCGGAGATGGTCTCCGAGGGCGAGTGGTTCACCGAGGGCCGCGGGACGGTGTGTCCAGAAGGGGTTCAACAGGTGGTCCGCGTGACCTGGGCCGGCGGCGTGAGGCTCCCAGATGGAAGTGAGATCGGCGACGCCGAGCGTGCGCTCTACCGGGTCGTGGTGAACCGTCCAGACGGCTCGACTGACGAGATCGCTCCCGCCGCCGTCGCTGACCTTGGTGACCAGGACAACAACCACCTGTTGTGCCTCGACACCTCAGCTCCGGCGGTCTCCGTCAGCTTCCCGGGCGGTCATCTCGTCGATCCCAATCGAGACCTGAATCCCGACACGTCCGTGGTGGTGCAGAGTGTCTCCCCGAAAGCGCCTTGAAGATGGACCAGGCCTCTAGCTGCTTCGAGTGTCAAAGGCGAGTCTCTGTAGATAGAGGCGCGCTGTAGATAGAGAGCGCGGAAGGTAGAGGGCAAGGGTGGCTTCCACGGTCTCGCGATAGGTCGGGAGAGGTCAACCCTCGCGCAACGACTCGATCAGGTCGACACGCAACGCTCGCAGCGCTGCCGGCGCGCTCGCGAACAGGCCAGCGACCAACAGCAGCGCCGTGGCGGCCATCAGCGTGGCTGGGTCGCGCGCCTCGACGTTGTAGAGCGAAGCGGCGAGGAGTGGGCCGAGCGCAAGTGCGGCCGCGGCTCCCAGAAGACTCCCGAGGAGCACCAGCTTGAGGCCGCTCCAGATTACGATTCCTGCGAGATCGGTGGTGGGGGCGCCGAGAGCGGCCCGCAGACCGAGCTCGTTGCGGCGCTGTGCCAGCTCGCGTCTGAGGAGTCCGTAGATGCCGAGCCCGGCGAGGAACAGTGCCGTCAGTCCGAAGAACGGCCCCAGTCTCCCGAGGAGGCGCGCCTGCCAGAACGACTCCGCCACGATCGCGTCGTAGGGGCGGATCGCGACCACGCCGGTATCCGTCGCCGCGGCGTTCAGCTCCTCGCGTAGTCGAGGGATGAGCGCTTCCAGCGGGGCGTCGGTGCGCACAGCGAGATGTTGGCGGAAAGGTGCGTACTGCGTGATGGGGTAGTAGATCTCGGAGCCGCCGCTGGTCTCTCTCAGGTCGTAGCGCACTTTGCCCGCCACGCCGATCACGCGGGCCCATTGGCCGCCTGCGAGACGGACCTCCTGGCCCAGTGGCGAGCGATCGGGAAAGAGCCGCTCGGCGGCGAGTTGTCCGAGTACGACGACGAGTCCGCGCTCCTTGGTGTCACCCCAGGAGACGTCGCGTCCTTCGATGAGTGGAATGCCGACGGCATCGAAGTAGCCGGGAGAGAGATCGACGGTGAAGATCGGGAGCTGGTGTTCGGAGTCCTCTTCGCCAGCGCCTCCGCGAGCCTGCAGGGTGCGTGGACGGCGATCTCGGTCGGCGGCGGGGAGATGAGTGGTCGCGCCCGCGGCGACGACGCCAGGGACCTCGAGCAGCGTCTGCTGAATGTGTTGGTAGAGGATGGCGAGAGCGGCGGTCCGCTCCTGATAGGTGCCCGGCACCTGTGGCGACAGCTCGACGATCGCGACGTTGGTGGGGTCGACGCCAAGCGATTCTGCGTCGAGGTTCGCAAGCGAACGCCCGAGCAGGCCGGCAGAAACGAGAAGGAGGCCGGCAACTGCAACCCCGGCGACCACGAGCAGGCTGCCGAGGCGGCGAGCACCGCGCCAGCCGCCGGAGTGTTGCTGACCCACCAGCGAGCGCAGTTCTTTCTTCATGGCCACGGCGAGCGGTGCG
>JANQPS010001304.1 GCA_028285365.1 Thermoanaerobaculia bacterium
CCAACGTCATCCCTCGACCCCCTTCCAACGTCATCCTGAACGCAGTGAAGGATCTCGCCCAGCCTCTACCAGGCGCTAGCGCTTGACCGTCGCTGCTACGGCATGCCGGCGACGGCAACGTTCTCTGCTCCCAAGAGTCCGTCAGACCAGAGCCTGATCGTTCACCTCGAGGTGGGCCGCAACGACGGTCTCATCCCGGGTCAACCAACGAGTGCTCGCGAGGTCCTTCACTGCGTTCAGGATGACCTCCGGGGGTGGGATGTTTCCGAACGAAAGAAGCGGATGCCTAAGGCTTCTGGACGTGTCTCCGGAAGCTGCTCAGCGGGATGATGCTTCCCGGTTGGCGCTGTGACAGCGCCTCGAGGTCTTGTTTGATGGTCGTATAGCCCGCGGGAAGTTGGCTCTGGGGAACGGACTGTCCGCGAGTGTCGCCGATGAGAACGCCACGTCCGCCGGAAAGAGTGGTCGGCGGAATGAAGATGGGTTGAAAGGGTGCAAAGAAGCCTGCACGAGCGACCGTCTGCCCGGCCTGAGCCGCAACGACCTCTCGGGCCAGCTGCACCGAGGCCATCGCCACGTCGTTGGAGTTCGTACCCGAGGGCTGGGCCGCGGCCGACGCCGCGATGCGCGCCTCGCGCTCGCGACGCTCCCTCATCTCGGCCAGGCGGAGCTCGCGTTCGCGCGCCCGCTGCTCGGCACGCTCGGCCTGGCGTTCTCTCGCTTGCGCACGCGTCACCCACTCGCCGCCGTCCCTGACCATTCCACGAAGCTTCATCGCTTCTTCGAAGCGCACCCACCCGTGGCTTCCTTCCAACACGAAACCCATCCCTTCCAGGAGAGGCGTGAGCTCTTCGGTCTCGGGCGCAATCCGTGACAAGAGGAGAGCGCTCTCACGAGCATCACGCTCGAGGCCATTCACGCGCGCCCACCGAATCAACCGCAGCCACTCTTCCGGTTCGCTCGACGGGTCACGGAGAAGCGCCTCCCGACGCGCACGGAACTCCTCGAGTGGGGTGGTCTTCTGCTCGATGCGCTTGACCTGTTCGGTCGGTAGCTTCAGTCGACCGATCGGCAACTCGATCACGACGTGGCGCTCGGTCACCGTCACGATGACGTCTTCGAACACTTCGCCATTGGTGAGGTAGACATCGTCCGCAAGTGCGGGTGTGGCCAACATCCCCACCATCAGCCCAACCAGTGGGCACGCGAGTTTCGTGAGCACCTGCGCGCAACGAGACGACGTCATGGCATCGAGCCTCCTCGGAAACAGCCGATGGAATCTATGCAACAGTGTACTCCCACTGAACTCGTCTTGAACCTCAACTCATTCCGGACGCCCGCCAGACGGGACGAATCTAGGGTCGCGACTCAGTCATCGAGCCGAGTGGGACGTGCGTGGACCGTGCTGAATCGCCGCAGGGCCACCTTGCCAGGAGCGGCTCCACGCGGCTTGCTGACGTCTCCGCAGACTGCGAGATGGACCGCCACGTTGCCCCCCTTCTTTGCCTTGGAATAGCCGGCCGCCAGACCAGCGGCAAAGTCCTGACTCGCTCTCGGGAGCCGGTCGAGCCGATCGGGGTTGAGCACCACCACGTGGGATCCGGACTCGCCGGCCACGTGCATCCAGAAGTCGTAAGGCCGCCCCAGCTTGAGTGACAAGACATCGTTGTCGGAAGCCGACTTACCCACCAGGACGATCAGGCCGTCGGGTGAGGTGGCAACTCGAGCGATGACGCGGCCGCCGTAGCGGCCCTCTTCGAGGACGGTGCGATATCGATCGTTCCGCTGTCCTCCTCTGGACGCGGCGTCGCCGGAGTCCCCCTTCTTTCTGAATGACATCTCCCAGGCCCTCCGTCCCGGACACTCGGTGACCCACAGCCGGCACTCGGGCCGCAGCCCTCAATCGCGCGGCAGGGCAAAAGCGACCATCTGGGCCGGCACCTCACCGCCGCCGGCGACGAGAGCGACGTACTGACGGCCCTCGTGCATGTAGGTCATCGGCGTACCGTGCGGGACCGGTTCCATGCGGTACTCCCACACCTTGTCGCCGGTCGTCTTGTCGTAGGCCCTCAAGAAGCCGGCGTCACCCTGGCGAGTCATGCGCCCCTCGTCGAGCTCTGCCTGGATGATGAAAAGCAGCGACTTCGTGAGCACGAGTCCGCCGTTCGAGATCACGCCATGGGCGTTGCTCCCCAGGTCGCCCAGCTCGAGGTGCTTGATCGCGGGATGATCTTTGGGTCCAGGACCATGGGGCGTCACCCAGACGTGCTCGCCGGCGTTCATGTCGATCTTGGTGATGCGACTGTACGGCGGTTTGGTCATCGGGAGGCCCTGGGGGCCGGGAACCAGGAATCCGGCTCCGTAGACGTAGCGGAACTTCGAGCGCGCCGGGTCCGTCTTGCGCAGACCGTTGACCATCAGCAACGTCATCGACGGCACGTAGAGAGCGTTCTCCTCCGGGTCGTACGCGGCACCCCGCCAGTTCGCTCCACCTGCCGCTGACGGCAACATCAGCGTGCCCTTCTTGCCCCCGTCCCCGATGACGATGGGCGGTGTGTAGAGCGGCCCGATGACGTACTCGGACATGATCTTCTCGGCCTCCGCACGCAGCTCGGGGGTGAAGTCGATGAGATCGTCGACCGTCACGCCCTGGCGATCGAACGCCGGAGGTTTCGTGGGATGAGGTTGCTGCTTGGCCGTCTTCTCACCAGGAACGTTGCTCTGCGGCACGTCTTTCATCTCGATCGGCCACACCGGCTCGCCAGTCTTGCGATCGAAGACGTACGTGAACGCCTGCTTGGAGATCTGCGCCACCGCCCTGATCTCTTTGCCGTCGACCTCGATGTCCATCAGGTTGGGCGCCGCCGGGAAGTCATAGTCCCAGAGCCCGTGCCGGACTGCCTGAAAGTGCCACTTGCGCTCTCCAGTGCGCGCGTCGACCGCCACCAGGCTCTCGGCAAACAGATTGTCTCCGGGGCGATGTCCGCCATACCAGTCGTTGGTGGGCGTCGACGTGGGCAGGTAGACGTAACCGAGCTCGTCGTCACAGCTCATCATCGTCCAGACGTTCGTGTTGCCGGTGTACTCCCAAGAGCCGTCTTCCCACGTTTCGATGCCGAACTCGTCACCCCGAGGAATGGTGTGAAAAACCCACTTCTCCTTGCCCGTGCGCACGTCGTAGCCACGCACGTGTCCCGGCGGCATCTCGGGGCCGTTGGGGCCATCGGAGATCACGCTGCCGAGAACGATCGTGTCGGCACAGACGATCACGGGGGCGGTGTGAGTCAGCTGAGAGAGACGCGTCTCCTTGCCGTCGAGCACCGACGTCTTGACGAATCCGCCGTCGCCAAACGACGGATCGGGCTTACCGATCTTCGGATCGAGAGAGATGAGCCGTCGATCCTGAGCCGCATAGATCAGTCGTTGCTGAGCGCCATCGGTCCAGTACTCGAGCCCACGATGCTGGAATCCGACGTTGGCCGGGCGTCCCGACTCGTAGGTCTTGGGGTCGTACACCCACAAGGTCTCTCCGGAACCTGCCTCTATGGCAGCCGCCTGGCCGAACGACGTCGTCGTGTAGAGCACTCCGTCGATCATCAGCGGCGTCGCCTTCCAGTGGCCTGCTCGCTGACTGGTCTCGATCTCGGCGTCCGGCGAGCTCCAGCGCCACGCCTCCGTCAGCTGATCGACGTTGCTGGCATCGATCTGGTCGAGCGGCGAGTACTTGGTCGAGCCGCGGTCAGCGCCGTAGTGATGCCACTCGCCGTCCTGGGCCCCGGACTGGGCGAAAGCCCACGGTGCCGGAACCAGGGCCACCAGGGCAAACGCGCTGGTGACGAACGCGAGATTCTTGATCCGATTTCGAGAGTTCATGGCAGCTCCAAGTAGCAAAGAAGACCGGACATCAGAGCCTAGCCGACCTGGATCCGACCCTGGTCCCACTGGTGATGAGACATCGACGGAGAGCCTCCTGGTTTCTCGACATTCTTGGCCACTGTAGGCTGAATGCAGCTGCCCCATGCTGTAGCCTGACGGCCGTACGAGCGCGGTTCAGGCAACCTGAGTCCGTGCGACCCTCTGAGCACAACCAGCGAGCCCACCGATGTCCTTGACGACCTTCGCCACGAGCGTTACCGGTAAGAACCACGCCGCCTTCGACCGGCCCAACGAAGACCGCTTCCTGGTGGCCGACCTCACCAAGATGCTGAGGGTCCTCTACACGAACGTCTCGGCCCAGCCGCTCGGCCACCTCGAAGAGAAGCGCGGACTCGTCATGGCCGTCGCCGACGGTGTCAGCGGCGCCCAGCGTGGCGCCGAGTCCAGTGAGCTCGCGTCGGACATCCTCACGGGCTACCTGCTCCACACGCTCCCCTGGTTCGTTGGCCTGCGACCACCCGACGAGCACTTCTCCGATGAGCTGCGGCGCGCGTTCCGGGCCTGCCACGGTGCGCTCGTTTCAGAAGGCAGAGAATGGGACAACTCGTACGCCACGACCCTGACTCTGGCCTACGTTGCCTGGCGCAGGCTCTACGTCGCCAACGTCGGCGACAGCCGCTGCTACGTCAAACAAGGCTCTCAGCTCAAACGAACCACCACGGACCAGACCGTCGCCCAAGAGCTGGTCGAGCGCGAGGTCATCGCGCCCGAAGCCGCCGACGACTCCCCGTTCGCCAACATCCTGACGAGCGCCCTGGGAGCCGAGTCCGACCTCAACGTCGACGTCGTCCGAGTCCACCTCAACGACGGCGACCGCATCATGCTCAGCAGCGACGGCGTCCACGGATCGCTCACCGACGACCAGATCGCCGAAATCCTCGAGAATCAGCTCGAGGACGAGGCCGCATGCCGAGCGCTGATCGATCTTGCCGTCGAGAGCGGCTCCTCCGACGACGCAACGTGCATCGTGGCGACGTTCGTCGAAGATGACGACGGAGTGCAGTCGTAACGGCATCCGTCTAGGTCGGCGGCCAGCCCTTCGGCTACCGCTCAGAGCTCAGAGGGTTCGTACGTCGGCCTACTTGCAGGTCAGCAGGGCGCAGACCAAACGCCTCAAGGCAGCCCCAGCCGTTCCACGGCGTCTCGGATCAACGGGTCGGACATGATCCCGAGCAGCTCCCACCAAGAGCGCAGATACTGGAACGTTATGTCGTACTCGTTGGCGCTTCGCTCTGTCCAGGAGATCGCCTCTTCTGTTCGTCCACGAGCCAGTTCGACCGTGGCCCACAAGCCGGGCGGGAGGTACAGGGTCTTGACCATCTCCTCGAGGTCTAGCAGGAGCCGTTCACCCTCGTCGACGTCGCCAAACGAGAAGCGGATCGATGCCGCGACGGCAGCCACAGTCGGCGAGGGAGCAAGCTGCCCGGCCTCGGTAACCCTCGCGATAGCTGCCTCCCGATCGCGCCTCTCCCAGTACACATAAGACAGAAAGAGGTGCAGAAAAAAATGTCAGGAAAGAGCTCCAGACCTTCCAGGAAAGCCCTCTCTGCCCTTGCGTTCTGACCTCCGAAGAGCAAGTAGCCGGGAGCTAGATTTCTCGAGTAACGTCCGAGAGGATCGAGCTCCAGAACGCGGTCCGCGGCTCGCGCGCAGACGTCACGTTGGCGAGTGACGATGTTGGCTTGCGCCAGCGCGATGTGGGCCTCTACGTTTTGCGGACTCAGGGAAACGGCGACCTGAGCTTCCTCTACGGCAAGCTCCCAGTCTCGCGTGTAGGCATCCAGGTACGAGACATGAAGCGCACGCACGAGGCTCGAGTTCGGGTCGAGCTCGAGAGACCGCATGGTGGCATCGCGAACGATGGGAAAAGCCTCCGGGCCAGGAAACCCGCCGTAGAGACAACGAAGGATGTAGCAGTGGCCGAGCTCGGCGTAAGCCTCGGCGTAGTCCGTGTGCAGCTCCAGCGCCCGCTGAAGGTGACCAATCGCCTCGATCAGACTGCTCTCGTCGAGGTAGGCCTTCTTCTGTCGCGCCCTCAAGAGGAAGTGGTAGGCCTCGAGATTGTCCGTGCCGCGCTCGACGAATCGGTCATCTCCGGACCGGCCTCTCATCTCGACCTGGAGCTTCCCGACGATGGCCTTGGCGATCTCGTCCTGGGTGTCGAAGAGATCCTCCATCCGGCTATCGATGCGCTCGCTCCAGATCTGGTAGCCGTCCACGCAGTTGATCAGCTGCGCCACAATCCGCAGCCGATCTCCGGCCATCCGCACGCTGCCTTCGAGCACCGTCTCCACGCCCAGCTTCTGCCCCACTTCACGGACGTCGACGTCTTGGCCCCGGAACTGGAACGACGAGCCGCGCGCAGTGACTTTCAGATCGTGCAGCTTGCCGAGGCCGTTGATGAGCTCCTCGGAGAGCCCGTCGCTGAAGTACTCGTCGTCCGGGTTACCGCCGCGATTGACAAACGGCAGCACCGCAATCGACTTCTGGATGGTCTGCACTGGGATCGAAACAACGGGGCCAGTTTCTACCTCCTTGCGGAGTGCCTCGAGCTCGTACGCCAGGCTCCCGGCATGTTCGTAGCGCACCTGCGGGCTCTTCTCGAAACATCGAGCCAGGATGCGACCGAGCTGACGTGGCAGCTCGCGACGCACCTCCGAGACAGAAGGCGGTGCGTCACGCAGGATCGACGAGATCAGAGCGGCCTGCGTATCCCCATTGAACGGTCGCACTCCGGTTGCCATTTCGTAGAGCACGATGCCCAACGAAAAGACGTCACTGCGTGCATCGAGCGCCTTGCCTTCGACCTGCTCCGGCGACATGTACGGGACCGTGCCGAGGACGACACCCTCCTGGGTCGCCGCCCGGGTCTCCATCTGGGTCAACTCGCCGACACCCGAAGACTCGGAGAGTTTGGCGAGTCCGAAGTCGAGCACTTTGACCCGATCGTCCGGCGTCACCATGACGTTCTCGGGTTTGAGGTCTCGATGGGTGATGCCCTTCGAGTGGGCAGCCCCGACCGCGCCGGCTACCTGACTCGCGAGCTGGAAGAGACGGTCGGTCGGCAGTCCGGTGGCTGAGCTCTCGATCTCTTCAGCCAGGGTTCGCCCTTCGACCAACTCCATCGTCAGGTAGTGGACGTCGCGATCGTTCTCCACCGAGTAGAGCGTGACGATGTTCGGATGATTGAGGGCTGCCACAGCGCGGGCTTCGCGACCAAAGCGCCCGAGGCGATCAGGATCACCGGACATCTCGGGCGGCAACACCTTGAGCGCAACCTCTCGACCGAGCTTCGAGTCGTGAGCTCGATAGACGTCTCCCATCCCACCGGAGCCGAGCTTCGCCGAGATCGAGTAGTGAGAGATTGTCGTGCCGATCAAAGTCCGGCGATTGTACGGCGCCCGGCGAACTCGAGGCACGATGTCACCTCTGACACACCAGAGGGCGGGCTCTGTTGGGGCCGTCGAGTGGGTCGACGGATCGAGTCACTCAGCTGCGTGCTCAGCTGCCGCAACGCCACACGCCTAGGGAGAAGCCAAGCCTCCCCGCCGTCTCCGCTCGTCTCATACTCAGCGATAAGCTCTCCTTCTTCACCCTCCCTCAGGAGACCCTCATGTTGACCTCCCTCGCGCGCGTCACGGCCCTCGCAGCACTACTGCTGAGCGCAGCCGTCCTCCCGCTCTTCTCGGCCGATTCGTACCAGACGCCATCCCAGGCGCTCGTCGACATCGTCGACGCCAAGTCGACGTCACTGGTTCGGGTCAGTCCCGATCTCACCCTGCTCGCGATACTCGAGTCGGCGGATCTGCAGTCGATCGAAGATCTGGCGAAGCCGGAGCTGCGCATCGCGGGGACACGCATCGACCCGGCCAGCAACGGTCGTAGCCGCTCGCGCCCCTACGCCGGTCTCGAACTGATGCGCATCGCTGACGGCTCGACGATCGAGGTCGAGGGTCTGCCCAGCGAGCCGCAGATCGCGACCATCAGCTGGTCGCCCGACGGTGAGCACCTGAGTCTCATCCTGAGCTTCGATGATCGTCACGAGCTGTGGGTTGCGAGCACGTCGACTGGTCAAGCGCGCCGCCTCCTCGATGCGCCGCTGTCCACGATCGTCAGCCGTCCGCAGTGGCTAGGTGACTCGAGTGGGTTGGTCGCGGCCACCGTGCCGAGCGATCGCGGTCTCGCCCCCCAAGCGCCCGCAACACCGCCAGGGCCGCTCATTCAGGAGAGTGCCGGGCGCAAGGCTCCGGCGCGCACCTACCAGGATCTGCTGCAAACGCCTCACGACGAAGACGTCTTCGATCACTACTTCACGGTGCAGCTGACAGTCGCCAAGCTCGACGGCAGCAGCTCGAAGCTCGGCAAGCCGGTCGTTCTGTTCAGCTTCGAAGCCGCACCATCGGCCGACCTGGTGCTGGTAGAGCACGTCAAGCGCCCGTACTCGTACCGAGTCCCCATGCCGCGCTTCCCGCGTGAGATCGAGGTCTGGGATCTCAGCGGCAAAGCCGTTCACACGGTCGCGAGCCTGCCGCTCCACGAAGAAGTCCCCATGGCCTTCGGCTCGGTGCCCACCGGACCACGCTCGGTGACCTGGCGACCCGACCAGGACGCCACGCTCCTCTGGGTCGAGGCGCTGGACGGCGGCGACGCTCGCGCTGATGTCGACAAGCGCGATCGTCTGTTCAGCTTCGCGGCTCCCTTTTCGGGAGAGCCCACCACCCTCACCGACCTGGGCCTGCGTTACGCCGGCACCCAGTGGACGGCTGATGGCGACGCACTGGTCAACGAAAGCTGGTGGCAAACGCGCCAGACGCGGACCTGGCGACTCACTGCTGATGGTGACCTCTCGAAGCTGATCGATCGCTCG
>JANQPS010001305.1 GCA_028285365.1 Thermoanaerobaculia bacterium
AGTCTGGCCGAGTACATCACGGCACCGGACGTCACGGTGATCGTGCTGCAGCCGAACAGCCAGGTGGCCACCGTGGTCGGGGCGGTCCTGCGTTCCGGCACGGTTCCGCTTCAAAAGGAGACCCGGGTCATGGATGCGATCGCGGCCATGGGCGGATTCAATACTTGGGCGAAGCGCAGTGATGTTCGCGTGCTGCGCCCGGTGGGCGATCAGATCGTCTCGTATCGATTCAATTTTGGGGCGTATGTGTCCGGGAAGGCACCGGACACGAATATCGTTCTGCGCCCAGGTGACACGGTTGTCGTCCCGGACTAGAGCACGAACGTGCGCGCGCGAATCCTCCTGCTCTCGTGGTGTGTGCTGATGTGCACTCTGACATCAGCGCGAGCGCAGGAGGTGCAGATCGGTGTCGAGCAGGGCGTCGACGTCGAAAACAATGTCTTCAATAGCGCAGCCAATCCAACCACCGACGGGCGGTATCGGGTCACGCCCACCCTCGAGATCGCGCAGCCCGAGTCCGATCTCACGTATAGGCTCGAGTACCGACCCACATGGACCGGCTACTTCCGTAGCAACGGGCTCAACGGCTTGGACCATTTCGTTGCCGGGCAAGGTCGGTATCAACTCGACGGACGAAACGCCGTGTCCGGTGATGTCGACTTCATTCGAATCCGCAACATTCGCGAGACCACCTTTCTCGATGCAGCGGGTATCACGCAGAGCACGCCGACGGTTCGCGGCGAGACTCAGCGCTTCAACACCAATCTCAGGTTCGATCGAAGTCTCGATGCCACGACCGCCGTATCGCTTGGGTTGAACTACAACCGCTGGGACTACTTTGATTCGAATCAGGTGAGCAACCAGGGATACGGAGCGGTTCTTCAGCTGACGCGTGCGCTCAACGGTCGGACGTTCATTGGTGGCAACGTGGACCTTCGCTATCGCGCCTTCGAGGGAACTCTGTTTTCGCCTCCTTCCTCGTCCACAATCTTGAACGCCAACGCCCTGTTGAGCTTCGACATCACTCCCCGACTTAGCTTGTTCGTCAGCGGTGGTCCGGCGGGTGTCTTCGCCCGTCAGACGATCGTGGATACCCAGACAGTCACGAGGTGGGCCCCCTTCAACGACCCGGCGCTCTGCCCAACCGGACCCTGTGGACGAGCATGGTCGTTGGCGCCAATTGGCCCTTCTCTGTGCGGGACATTCGACGGAGACGAGATTCTGACTTCCTGTAGTCCTGTGTCGTTCAACGAGAGTGTTCCCGGGTTCCCCGATGACACGAAGACCGTGCCGGTCGTTCGGCTCAACGCGCCCGAGAGCGCCACGGACGCGCTCACCTACTTCGTCAGCGCCGTGCTGAACTACGAGTTCCGAATCGGCAGCGTAAGGCTGGTGTTCTCAAGGAACGAGGATGGCGGTGGCGGCGTGGGTGCGACCACGATCCGAAACTCCGGGCAAGTCATCTACAACCGCCCGCTGTCCGATCGGTGGAGGCTTCAGCTTCTGGGGACCTACTGGGTCCGCGAGTCCGTGTCCCAGGTGCCTGTCAGCTTGATCGAGGCCGAGCGAAGCGCGCAGGTGGTCACGACGGCTCTGGGTGATCAGGTCTTCCTCGCAGAGGCGTCTCAGGTCATTGCCACGCAATCGGCGCGGACCTTCAAGCAATCCGTGGGTTACGCGGATGTCACTCTCGTCCGTCAGCTCACGGAGCACTCGCGTCTGCGCTTCCGGTTCCGGTACTACAACCAATCGATCGAGTCGGTGACGGCGTCTGGTCCTACCGCATTCGACAAGTTCACTGGTGGGATCTTCTTCGACTACGAGTTCGATCCCTACAAGCTGTAGCGATCTCCGAAGGCAGAAAGCTCGGATCATGGACGTTCAACAGGGAATACAGATGCCGGATCTCCTTGGGATCCTACGTCGTCGCGGCAAGCTCATGAGCGTCGTTGCGGGCTCGACGATCTTGCTCACCTACTGGATCGCGATGGCGCTGCCCAATCAGTACAGCTCCTACGCGTCGATCCTGGTCGAGCCTCAGTCCGTCGACGAGGCCCTCGTCAGCTCGGGCGTCAAGTCAGGCGATCTGACCGAACGGCTGGGCATCATGACCGCGCGGATTCTGAGTCGGCAGCGGCTCTCGCGAATGATCGATCAGTTTGATCTCTATCCCGAGCGATCCGATCGCCTCGAGCGCCAGGAGGTCATCGACCTGATGCGCCGGGACGTCTCCGTCGAGCCGGTTCTCAACGAGCTCGAGCTCGATCGGCGCGGAAGGCGTGACGTCGAGTTCAACACGTTCAAGATCACCTTTCACTCGCGGGATGCCGAGACTGCGGCCAACGTGGCGCAGAGCATCGCAAACGACTTCCTCGACGCGAACATCGATGCGCGGGTCGAAATCTCACAGCAAAGCCTCGACTTCATGGAGGACTCGATCGAGTCACTCGAGGAGCAGGTCAAGCAGGTCGAGGCTTTGGTCAAGGAAGTCAAGGCTCAGAATGCAGGTCATCTCCCGGAAGATCTGGATACGAACCAGCGCATCCTCCAGGTCGTCGCGGCACAGCTTCGTGAAGGTAGACGTGCCCTCGACATGGCAGAGAGCGATGCTGCATTCTGGAAGAATCAAGTCATTGCAGCGGTCTCTCTCGCGTCCCCGACCGATCCCACGGATCCCGCCAATCGAATCAAGTACCTCGAGACTGAGCTGGCGAGCATGCGCTCGAAAGGCTTCACCGACAAGCATCCCGACGTGGCGAGCGCCAAGCAGGAGATCGCCCTGCTGCGCAAGCGTATCGAGGAGGGCGGCGACGAAGACAGCGAGAGCGGATCCTATGCGGTTCAGAACGCCAAGTCTGAGCAACGACGCGCCGAGCTTCGCGCGGAGGCCTCCAGGCTCGAGATCGAGCGTCTCCAAGAGCAGCTCCAGGCGGTCGAGCAGCGCATTGCGGCCACGCCCGCTGTCGCTGAAC
>JANQPS010001311.1 GCA_028285365.1 Thermoanaerobaculia bacterium
CGCCTGGTTGACGAGCGGGGTTCCTATTGCCACGTCGAGCGCCACGCGGGCACGGATCTCGATCCTCGCGCTTCCACCTGGAGGCAACCCACCATCCCAGGTCACCGAACGGTTGACGTGATCGATGGATACGACTCCAACGTCAGCGGACGCCGCGACGATCACCAGCCCCGCAGGCAACTGATCGGTCACTTCAGGCCCGTGGTTGTCGAGCTGATAGCCCGGTCCGACGTTACGTACCGAGAGCTGGTACGTGAGCAACCCACCTGGCACTGCGTCAGCAGAAACCCGCTTCTCGACCTCGAGAGCGCCACTACCAGCCACGCTGTACTTGACGAGGAGCCGTCGAGGCAGTCCGTGCTGGTCGAAGCTGTCACCAGCAACCACCACGTTGCCGAACGCGTCGATCTCTAGATCATAGAAACGCTCATCTCCCCCAGGGACGTTGTCGACGACATCCGAGAAGAGGCGGTCCCCAGTGAGAAGGTCGTAGCGTTCGACGAAGCCGTCGTCATCGAGCCCGTCAGTCATGGTCCCGGCCACCCAAAGACCGTTTGCGTCGGCTTCGGCCGCGTTGATCACACCCTCACGATCCGTCAGCGACTTCCACAGCAACTCACCTGTAGAAGAGTAGAAAGCCACGACGCCGTAGGTGCCACTCTCCGTCACGAGCTGCCCGGCGACTGCCAGCTCGCCGGCGGGGCTGAACGCCACACTCGTCGCGATGGACCCGGGACGGCGGCTCTCGGATCCGAACACGCCGTGAGAACTGAAAGATCGCGACCAGGCCACTTCGCCGTCCGACTCGATCACCAGAACATCGAGTGAGGTCGAGTCGTGTGTGGGGGCCAAGGCCACCGCTACCCTGGAAACAGACGAGACATCGAGGTCTTGTGCCGTGCGCAAGGTCCCAGCCTCGTCGGTTGTCCTCCAGAGGATGTCTCCGTCGGCGTCGACCAGAGCAGCCCCGTTGCGAACACCCACGGCAAGGGCGTCTTCGGGCGCCAGTTCCAGCACGCTCGAGAGAATCGACGCCTCCCACTCGAGCTCACCGCTCAGCCCCAAGTGCTCGAGGCTCACGTTCATCTGATACAACCCACCGTCACTCCGCAATGTGAGGGCCCTGGGGTGCTGCGCCCGAGCTTGGTACAGCAGGTCGCCCTCGGTAGCGAGAGTCCACACGCGCTCGGCGTCCTCACCCCTGCCGAACGCCAGGGCAACCCGCCAGGCTCCCACGCTGCTCGATGGCTGAGGAATTGGCAGCGCTGAGCGCATCGCGGGGGCAAATCGCCACCGCGACTCACCGGCTGCATCCACACTCTCCACCGAGGCACGACCGGGAACTCCTCCGCTCCAGCTCGTGACATAGCTGTTCCCTGCTGCGTCCACTCGCAAACACCGTTTGTCCGGCAGAGTCGGACACCCGCCGGCCGCGCGCCGCGGCGGAGTCCGTGACTCGGAAACGAGCTCTCCCGCAGGCGAGAAGATCAGATACCCCTGCTCGCGAGCGTCCTCGTCACCCGGCGGCGTGATCCAGATCACGACCCCGACGTTGCCCGTGGGCAAGACCCGCACGATCCCCGGCTCTGCGTGCTCAGTTTCCAAACACGCATCGCGATACCAGAGAGAGTTCCCCGTCGGGTCGAGTCGCCTCAGACCCACGCATCGCCGTCCCTCGACATCGATCGGAACGGCGCTGTAGACGTTGCCTTCGAGATCCCGTGAGTGACTCGCAGGATGAAACGAGAGATCTTGACTGCTCGATCCGTCGAAACGCCAGGCCACGGCACCCTGGTCATCGAGCTCGATGACACCCGACTCTCCGGCACCCGCCCAGCTGACCGTCAACCGGTCCTCGAACAGCGACAGTTCCGGAACCACCAGAAAGGCATCGTCGATCGGAGACTGCCAAAGCAGGCCTCCAGCGGAGTCGTAGCTGCGCACCCAGGCCGAGGCATCACCCAGAATTCGCGGACGACTCGTTCCCAGGACCGCCAGCCCGCCTTTGCCGATCGGGGCCATCGCGTAGACCGAGTCCGTCGAATCCTCTTCGTCGCTGAAGACCTCGAGCCACAAGCGCTCACCCGCCGACGACACACAGCCGATGAGCGCGTCGTAGACATCGATGGCT
>JANQPS010001326.1 GCA_028285365.1 Thermoanaerobaculia bacterium
AGAGCGACTCCGAGCTTCTCCTGATCGGCCTTCGTCTTGGGCTCGATCGAAACCGCGAGAACGGGCTCTGGAAAGCTCATCGCCTCGAGAATGATCGGATCGGAAGCGACACAGATGGTGTCACCGGTGCTGACGCCCTTGAGGCCAACCGCGGCCGCAATATCCCCAGCCTCGATGTGATCGATCTCCTCGCGCTTGTTGGCGTGCATCTGGAGAAGCCGACCGACGCGTTCCTTGCGACCCGTCGTGGCGTTGTGAACCGCCTTGCCGGAGTCGATCCGTCCCGAGTACACCCGCAGATAGGCCAACTGCCCGACGTACGGGTCCGTCATGATCTTGAAGACGAGTGCCGCAAACGGCGCCTCGGGATCTGAGGGTCGCGAGGCCGCTTCCGAGCCACCCGGGAGCGTACCTTCGACGGGTGGGAGATCGATCGGCGCGGGCAGGTAGTCGACGACGGCATCGATGAGGGGCTGAACCCCTTTGTTCTTGAACGCCGAGCCACAGAGAACGGGCTGCAGCCGGTTAGCGGTCGTGGCGCGCCGCAACGCTGCCTTGAGCTCGTCGTCCGTCACCTCGGCACCCGAGAGGTACTTCTCGAGCAACTCGTCGTCCGTCTCGGCGATCTGCTCGACCATGCGCTCACGCTTGGCGAGTGCCAGATCCCGATACTCATCCGGAATCTCGATGTCTTCGAATCTGGCGCCCAGCTCTTCGTTGTCCCAGCGAACCGCCTTCATCTCGACGAGATCGATGATCCCCAGGAAGCCGTCCTCGCGCCCGAGAGGCAGCTGGATGACCACCGGATTGGCGCTCAGGCGCTTGATCATCATGTCGACGGTACGATCGAAGTCGGCACCAACCCGGTCCATCTTGTTGACGAACGCGATACGCGGTACCTGGTAGCGATCAGCCTGCCGCCACACCGTCTCGGACTGGGGCTCGACCCCGCTGACCGCGTCGAAGACTGCTATGGCACCGTCGAGAACCCGAAGCGACCGCTCCACCTCTGCGGTGAAGTCGACATGACCGGGAGTGTCGATGATGTTGATGCGGTGGTCCTTCCAGAAGCAGGTCGTCGCAGCGGAGGTAATGGTGATTCCTCGCTCCTGCTCCTGAACCATCCAGTCCATGGTGGCAGCGCCATCGTGGACCTCACCGATCTTGTAGTTCACACCGGTGTAGTAGAGGATGCGCTCGGTCGTGGTCGTCTTACCGGCATCGATGTGGGCCATGATGCCGATGTTCCGCGTGGACTGGAGATCGTGGTTGCTTGCCATGGTCAGTTCGTTCGCCCCGCGCCGGTGTCTTTCGACCTGCCGGCCGCGCTTCGAGAGGATGCCCACACGACCGTGCTTCGCGGTCGAGCGGTTCTGTACTTGAGTTGTAGGGGCGACCTCCTTTGGGAACTGTCCTGGTTCGATCTGCCGTGCGGCTAGGGACGGGTCAAGAGCTCTGCAGCTGGTGCTGAGGGCGTGCGCAGGTCTACCAGCGGTAGTGCGAGAACGCCTTGTTGGCTTCAGCCATGCGGTGGGTGTCTTCCTTCTTCTTGACCGCAACACCGCGACTCTCTGCCGCGTCCATGAGCTCTCCGGCCAGCCTCATGTCCATGGTCTTCTCGCCGCGGCTCTTCGCGGCCGCGATCAGCCACCTCATCGAAAGAGCCAGCTTGCGCGACGAACGCACCTCGACCGGGACCTGATACGTCGAGCCACCAACTCGGCGGGACTTGACCTCGACCGCCGGTTTGACGTTCTCGACAGCTTTCTTGAAGACCTTCATCGGGTCGTCTTCGGTCCTCTCTCGAATGACGTCGAGAGCCCGATAGAGAATCCTCTCCGCAGTGCTCTTCTTGCCGTCTTTCATGACCACGTTCATGAACTTGGTCACGAGCTGAGAGTTGTAGACGGGATCCGGGAGGATCTGTCGCTTGGGTACTTCGCGTCGTCTCGGCATGGTGGTCCTTACCTGTCTCTTGCTCTTCTACTTTCGAGGCAGACTTCGTTTCGAACTGACTCGACTCGATCGGCGGGGCTCAAGCACAGGCTTGCGCCGGTCACAGAAACGGGGCAGCTACGCCTATTGCTTGGGGCGCTTGGCTCCGTACTTGGAACGCCCGCGTCGACGATCGTCGACGCCGACGGCGTCGAGAGTTCCTCTGATGACGTGATACCTGACACCTGGGAGATCCTTCACACGCCCGCCACGAATGAGCACGATGGAGTGCTCTTGCAGGTTGTGACCGACACCCGGAATGTAGGTGGTCACCTCGATACCGTTGGTGAGACGAACCCTGGCCACCTTGCGCAGCGCCGAGTTCGGCTTCTTGGGAGTTTGTGTGTAGACGCGAACGCAGACACCGCGCTTTTGCGGCGAAGACTGTAGGGCCGGGCTCTTGGTCTTGCTGATCTGTCGTTCTCTGCCCTTGCGGACGAGCTGGCGAATGGTCGGCATCACTACTCCGAGCGGGTCCAGTCTCTCCAGTGGCTCCGGCACGCCGTCTCTAGGTTCTCTAGGGCTGCCTCGCCGGCTCTTGCAGTGGAATCACTCGCGAGAGCCACAACTGGTTCTGGACTACGCTTCCTTCGGTCGTTCTGAGGTGGGTCGTACTTCCGCGCCTGATTTGGCCGCCAGGTGATTCTTCACGCTGTCCTCGCGAGCGCACCGGCCAAACTCGTTCGGCCCCGGGACACGGGCCAGACCCAAACGGCAGTAGTTCCTGAGGGCGAAGTCCTCCCAGGAAGCCCATCCATTCGAGCCACGAGACTCAAACTGATCCGACGACGCAACAATGCGCCGATCGGCTCGGCGCGCCACGTTGCGCGCCTGGTTGTCGGACAGAAATTCAGCCGTGTTCTGATCAGCTCGCGTTGGAACTGCTGCTCAGATGCACGGTCACTCCACGCGAAGGGTCAGCCTAGCAAAGCTGCGGGAGCGTGGTCAAGAACCTACGGGCACGATTTCATGATCTACGTCCGAAAAGACGCAGCCCGATCCAGGCGGCGACTGACTGGCCTTTGCTCAGCCGGCGGCGCGTGAGCGGCCGGCGCCGCGAGGCGCTACCCGACCAGCTCGATGGAGTGTAGGAGCGGTTTCCGCGCGAGGCGCCGAGAGCATCTCGCGCGGTCCGATTCGGGCCAGGTCGCCCTCAGGACTCTACGATTCCGAGTCGGCGATCTGCTGAGGGAGAGTCCTGATGTCTTCCTCACCGAACTCGAACAGGAGCTCTTCTGAACCCTGGTCGTCGACCTCGTACACGTCGTCTTCCATATGGAAGTCGTGGTAGTAGCTCATACCGGTTCCCGCCGGGATGAGGCGGCCAACCGTGACGTTCTCCTTGAGGCCGCGCAGCAGATCGACCTTGCCCGAGATCGAGGCCTCGGTGAGGACCCGAGTCGTCTCCTGGAAGCTCGCCGCGCTGATGAAGCTCTCGGTCGAGAGCGACGCCTTGGTGATGCCGAGCAGGAGCGGACGACCCACGGCTGGCTCACCGCCTGCGGCGATGACTCGGTCGTTCTCCTCCTGGAATCGCCAACGGTTGACCTGCTCGTCGATGAGGAACTCGGTGTCACCGACCTCCTCGATTTTCACCGAGCGCATCATCTGGCGCACGATGACTTCGATGTGCTTGTCGTTGATGGCAACACTCTGAGATCGATAGACCTCCTGGATCTTGTCGACCAGGTAGCGCTGCAGCTCCTTCTCACCAAGCACCTGGAGAACGTCGTGCGGGTTGATCGGGCCGTCGATCAGCTGATCACCGGCGCGAACCCGTTCACCCTCCTGCACGTTGACGTGGATGTACCGTGGAATGAGGTACTCGCGCGCCTCATCGGTCTCCTCGTTCTGTACGATGACCTTTCGCATGCCCTTGACGATGTCGCCGAACTGAACGACGCCATCGATCTCGGTGATGATCGCGGGCTCGCGAGGACTCCGCGCCTCGAACAACTCCTGGACCCTCGGGAGACCTCCCGTGATGTCCTTGGTTTTGGTCGTTTCTCGCGGAATCTTGGCCAAGGTGTCGCCAGGATAGATCTCGTCTCCATCGAAGACCACCAGGTGAGAGCCGGACGGCAGCAGGTAGCGCTTCTCGACGTCGCCACTCTTGACGACGATGGCCGGTGCACGCCTCTCGCTCTGCGCAGCCTCGACGATGATTCTCTGCGAGAGTCCGGTGACCTTGTCGGTGTCTTCGCGCAGGTTCTCGCCTTCGAGGATGTCCTGGAACTCGACGGTTCCGGCGATCTCGCTCAGGATCACGGAGGTGAAGGGGTCCCATTCGACGAGCTCGGTTCCGGGCTCGATCTGCTGGTTCTCGCGAACGAGGAGGTGGGAGCCGTAGGTCAGTGCGTACCGTTCCTTCTCGCGTCCCGCCTGATCGACGACGACCAGCTTGCCGTTACGGTTGATGACAACCAGCTCGCCAGTCTTGGCTTCGACCGTGTTGACGTTGATGAACTTGACCCAGCCGGGGTTCTTCGACGAGTGCTTGGACTGCTCGGAAACGCGACTGGCCGTACCACCGAAGTGGAAGGTACGCATGGTCAGCTGAGTTCCCGGCTCACCAATCGACTGCGCGGCGATGACACCAACTGCCTCGCCCATCTCGACCATGCGGCCTGTAGCCAGGTTACGGCCGTAACAGAGAGCGCAGACGCCGCGCCGAGTCTCGCAGGTCAGTACCGAGCGAATCTTGACGCGCTCGATGCCCGCACCCTGAATCCGGTTGGCGACCTCTTCGGTGATCTCCTGACCGATCTCGACCAGCTTCTGGCTGGTCATCGGATCGTAGATCTCGTCCTGACTGGTACGACCGACGATGCGATCGCGAAGGGGCTCGAGGATGTCACCACCCTCCATGATGGCGCCGACCACGATGCCGTTGAGGGTCCCGCAGTCGGACTCGGTGACGATCACGTCCTGAGCCACGTCGACCAGACGACGAGTGAGGTAGCCGGAGTCCGCCGTCTTGAGGGCGGTATCAGCCAGACCCTTGCGCGCACCGTGCGTGGAGATGAAGTACTGGAGTACCGAAAGTCCTTCACGGAAGTTGGCGTGGATCGGAGTCTCGATGACCTCACCCGAAGGCTTGGACATCAGTCCTCGCATACCGGCCAGCTGACGTACCTGCTCCCGTGAGCCACGAGCACCGGAGTCGGCCATGAGGTTGATCGGGTTGAACTCGCCGACCTCCTTTTCGACGTCCGACATGGCGCGGAACATCTCTTCGGAGACCTTCTCGGTCACACGGTGCCAGATGTCGATGATCTTGTTCTTACGCTCGCCGACGGTGATGACACCGGCCGTGCGCTGACTCTCGATCTCGACCACTTCCTCGCGCGCCGTCTGAAGGATCGACTCTTTCGTGTCGGGAATGACCATGTCGTCGACGCCAAAAGAGATTCCCGCACGAGTGGCGTAGAGGAACGTGACCTCCTTGATCTCGTCCAGCATCCGAACCGTCAGGTCGTTGCCATGCTTGACGTAGCAGTAGCCGACGAGGTCCTGGAGACCCCGCTTCTTGAGCAGACCGTTCACGTACGGCAGCTCATCGGGAAGGTGGCTGTTCAGGATGGCGCGGCCGACCGTCGTGTCGATGATTTCGTTGTCGACATCGTCGATGTCGGCGTGCAGGATGTCCTGATTGTCGTACTGCGTGTCGAGGTTGATGTAGCGACCGGTGTAACGCAGGCGGATCTGGGTCTGCGTCTCGACGGCCCCCTCATGGAGAGCGAGCAGCACCTCGTCGACACTCGCGAACACGCGGCCCTCGCCGACACTCCCGGGACGGGGCATCGTCAGGTAGTAGCCACCGAGGACCATGTCCTGACTCGGAACGGCAAGCGGCCTTCCGTTGGCCGGGCTGAGGATGTTGCGAGCCGAAAGCATCAACACCTGGCTCTCGATCTGCGCCTTGGGCGACAGCGGCACGTGCACGGCCATCTGGTCACCGTCGAAATCAGCGTTGAAGGCAGCACAGACGAGCGGGTGGATCTGAATGGCCTTACCTTCGATCAGCACCGGCTGGAACGCCTGGATGCCGAGTCGATGGAGGGTCGGCGCGCGGTTGAGCAGCACCGTGTGATCCTGGATGACGTCTTCCAAGGCATCCCAGACGACGTCCTCTTCCCGGTCGACCATCTCCTTGGCGGCCTTGATGGTCCCGACGTAGCCTCGCTCTTCCAGCCAGTTGTAGATGAAAGGCTTGAAGAGCTCGAGCGCCATCTTGGTCGGGAGACCACACTGGTTCAGCTTGAGGTCTGGACCGACGACGATGACAGAACGACCCGAGTAGTCGACGCGCTTACCGAGCAGGTTTTGGCGGAACCGTCCCTGCTTGCCCTTGAGGGTGTCGGACAGCGACTTGAGCGGTCGGTTGTTGGACCCCTTGAGGACTCGACCACGGCGACCGTTGTCGAACAGCGCGTCGACGGCTTCCTGAAGCATGCGCTTCTCGTTGCGCACGATGACCTCGGGAGCGCGGAGCTCGAGCAGCTTCTTGAGTCGGTTGTTGCGATTGATGACTCGGCGATAGAGGTCGTTCAGATCGCTGGTGGCAAACCGACCGCCATCGAGCGGCACGAGCGGACGAAGCTCTGGCGGAATGACGGGGATGACGTCGAGGATCATCCACTCCGGACGATGCCCACTCCGCCGGAACGCGTTGACGACCTTGAGGCGCTTGGCCGCTTTGAGTCGACGGATCTGGCTGGTGTCGGTCCGCATGACGATGCGCAGCTCTTCCGCGAGCTCCTCGATGTCGATCCGGGAGAGCAACTCCTTGATCGCCTCGGCACCCATGCGGGCTTCGAACGCGTCGTCGCCGAGCTCGTCGCGGAGCTCGCGGAAACGCTCCTCGGAGAGCATCTCCTTCTCCTCGAGCTCGGTGTCACCCGGGTCGATGACCGTGTAGCTCTCGAAGTAGAGAATGCGCTCAAGGTCACGAAGGCTCAGGTCGAGGAGATGGCCAATTCGCGACGGCAGGCCCTTGAAGAACCAGACGTGGCTAACAGGACTCGCGAGCTCGATGTGGCCCATGCGCTCGCGGCGAACCCGGGATCGGGTCACCTCGACGCCGCACTTGTCGCAGACGACGCCGCGATGTTTCATCCGCTTGTACTTACCGCACAAGCACTCCCAATCGGTGATGGGGCCGAAAATCTTGGCGCAGAACAGACCATCGCGCTCCGGCTTGAACGTCCGGTAGTTGATGGTCTCCGCCTTGGTGACTTCACCAAAGCTCCACGAGCGAATCGACTCCGGCGACGCCAACGAGATCTTGATCGCGTTGAAGTCTCGGAGATCCTGCTGGTTCTGACTCTTGTCGAAGTGAGAGAGCGGTTGCACGCGTTTCCCTCCCTATTGTGCGGCCCTGGGGCCGGCTATGAATTTCTTCAAATCGCGATCGATCGTTTGCGTTGCAGTACCTGGAGTGTCTCGACTCAATTTAAAGTCACTCGGGAGTGGCTAGACCTTGAGAAGCTCCATGTCGAGGCAGAGGCTCTGGAGCTCCCTGACCAGGACGTTGAACGACTCCGGAAGACCCGGATCTTCCGGCACGTCGCCTTTGACGAGCGCTTCGTAGACCTTGCTGCGGCCCTCGACGTCGTCACTCTTGACCGTCAGCAGCTCCTGCAATGTGTACGCGGCACCGTAGGCCTCGAGCGCCCAGACCTCCATCTCACCAAACCGCTGGCCGCCGAACTGGGCCTTACCGCCGAGAGGCTGCTGCGTGATCAGTGAGTACGGACCAATGGAGCGCGCATGGATCTTGTCGTCGACCAGGTGGGACAACTTGAGCATGTAGATGTAGCCCACGGTCACCTTCTGCTCGAACTCGTCTCCGGTCACGCCATCGAAGAGGGCGGTCTTACCCGAGACCGGGAGCCCCGACCCTTCGAGGAATGCAGTCAGGTCGTCCTCCTTGCAACCGTCGAAGACCGGGGTCGCGAACTTCACGCCCAGCGCCTTACCTGCCCACCCGAGGTGGGTTTCGAGGATCTGGCCGACGTTCATACGACTGGGAACACCCAGCGGGTTGAGAACGATCTCGACCGGAGTGCCGTCCGGCAGGTAGGGCATGTCCTCGACGGGGAGAACCCGCGAGATCACACCCTTGTTGCCGTGGCGGCCAGCCATCTTGTCACCGACCTGCAGCTTGCGCTTCATCGCGACGAAGACCTTGACCATCTTGATCACTCCAGGGGGCAGCTCGTCGCCCTTCTGGAGCAGCTGGATGCGCTCTTCGTTGACCTGATGCATCACCTCGATGTGGGAGTCGGTCCGCCTGTAGACGGCTTCGACTTCCTTGAGGAGAGCCTTGTTCTCCAGCGGCAGCTTGAGGATTTCCTGGCGAGTCAGGGTTTCCAGATCGTCCTGTTCGAGCTTGCTGCCGGCGTCGAGCAGCTGCTCGCCACCACTGGACACGCTCCCCGAGACGACCTCACCTACCAACTTGTCGAGGATCTGCTTGTTGCGCTCCTCGACCATGATGCGGATCTGGTCACGAGTGTTCTTCTCGAGTCGCTCGACCTCGGCCTCCTCGATCTCCTTGGCGCGCAGGTCCTTCTCCACACCCTTGCGGGAGAAGATCTTGACGTCGACCACGGTGCCGTCGACTCCAGGCGGAGCCTTCAGACTGGCGTCGCGAACGTCGCCGGCCTTCTCACCGAAGATCGCACGGAGCAGCTTCTCTTCCGGAGTCAGCTGGGTCTCTCCCTTGGGGGTGACCTTGCCGACGAGGATGTCACCCGACTTGACGCTGGCGCCAATTCGAATGATGCCGCTCTCGTCCAGGTCCTTGAGGGCCGCTTCAGACACGTTCGGAATGTCGCGGGTGATCTCTTCGGGCCCGAGCTTGGTGTCGCGCGCCTCGATCTCGAACTCTTCGATGTGGATCGAAGTGTAGGCGTCTTCGCGGACCAGCTTCTCCGAGACCAGGATGGCATCCTCGAAGTTGTAGCCGCGCCATGGCATGAACGCGACCAGCACGTTCCGACCCAGCGCCAGCTCACCCTCTTCGGTGGACGCCCCGTCCGCCAGCACGTCGCCCTTCTGGACTCTTTGTCCTTCTTCGACGATCGGCTTCTGGTTGATGCAGGTGTTCTGGTTCGAGCGCCTGAACTTGGTCAGCTGGTAGATGTCGGCTCCGAACTCGCGAGCGACGCCGGTGACCGGGTCTTCACCCTCGACACGCACGATGATGCGATCGGCGTCGACACGATCGATCACCCCGCCGCGCTTACAGAGCACGACCGAGCCGGAGTCCCGAGCGACGATGCCCTCGAGCCCCGTACCGACGACCGGCGAATCCGCCCGCAACAGTGGCACGGCCTGACGCTGCATGTTCGAGCCCATCAGGGCGCGATTGGCATCGTCGTTCTCGAGGAACGGAATGAGAGCCGCAGCAACCGAGACCAGCTGCTTGGGACTGATGTCCATGTAGTCGATGCGTTCCCGCTCGACCGAGATGAAGTCGCCTCCCGAGCGAGCCACGGGCCGCTCGTTGATGAAGAAGCCGCGCTCGTCGAGCCGGGCGTTCGCCTGAGCGATGATGTACTTCTCTTCTTCCCAGGCCGTTAGATAAAACGCGTGAGGCTCGGCCTCGATCGTCGACTTGCCGGCCTTTTCTAGACTGGCGTTCTCACCGTGGAGCTCGTCACCAGTGACGATCTGACCGAGGGTGAAAGGTCCATCACCCACGCTCACGATCCTGAAGTGGTCCAGCACACGGCCGTTCTCGACCCTCTTGTAGGGACTCTCGATGAAGCCGTAGTCGTTGATGCGGGCGTAAGTCGCCAAGGACGAGATCAGACCGATGTTGGGACCTTCAGGGGTCTCGATCGGACAGATTCGGCCGTAGTGCGACGCGTGAACGTCTCGCACCTCGAAGCCTGCACGCTCACGAGACAGACCACCTGGTCCGAGCGCCGACAGACGGCGTTTGTGAGTGACCTCGGAAAGCGGATTCGTCTGATCCATGAACTGGCTGAGCTGAGACGACCCGAAGAACTCCTTGATGGCCGCAATGACCGGCTTCGAGTTGATGAGATCGTGCGGCATGGCCGAGTCGATGTCCTGATGGACCGACATTTTTTCTTTGATGGCCCGCTCCATGCGCACGAGGCCCACCCGGAACTGGTTCTCCAGGAGCTCGCCAACCGCACGCACACGACGGTTGCCCAGGTTGTCGATGTCGTCCACTCGACCGACGTCGCGATGCAGCCGGAGCAGATATCCGATGACCCGGTAGAAGTCGTCCGCTGAAAGCGTCTTCTGCTCGACCGGAACCTCGGTATCGAGCTTGATGTTGAACTTGAAGCGGCCAACCCGCGAGAAGTCGTAGCGCTTGGCATCGAAGAACATGCCGTAGAACAACGACCTCGCACTCTCGAGCGTCGGAGGATCTCCAGGACGCATCCGGCGATAGATCTCGATGAGAGCTTCTTTTGAATCCGTGGTGCCGTCTTTCGCGAGGGTGTTGGTCAAGACGTTGCCGCAGAGCTCCCAGTCCGGGAAGAAGACCTCGAGCGGAGTGTGCTCACGCCCCTCGAGCTGCTCGTCCAGATCGGCCGGAATCAGATCGTTGGCCTCCAGGATGACCTCGCCGGTCTCCAGATCGACGACATCGGCAATGACGAACGCACGCTCGAGCTCGGCAGTGCCGACCTCGACGTCGAGGCTGCCGCCGCCGTCCAGATGCTCGATCGAAGCCTCGTCCAGGGTGATCCCGCCGAAGACGACATAGCTGTCGCGAGCGCCTCGAGACTGCTTGTCGCGCAGACGCTCCTGCTCGAGGATCTCAGGACCGATGTTGAGGGTGTACTTGCCCTTGCCCTCCGCCGTCAGGCCAACGGGGTGGTAGAACTGGCGAAGGATCGCTTCATCGGTCTCGAGCCCGAGCGCGCGGAGAAAAACCGTGCCGTGGAACTTCCTCTTGCGATCGATCCGGACCGAGAGGATCTCCTTCTGGTCGTACTCGAACTCGACCCAGGATCCGCGGTACGGAATGATCTTCGAGAGAAAGGTTCGCGGCCCTTCTTTCGTGAAGAAGACGCCGGGACTCCGGTGCAGCTGACTCACGATGACCCGCTCGGTACCGTTCACGATGAACGTTCCGTTGTCGGTCATCAGAGGAATCTCACCGAAGTAGACCTCTTCTTCTTTGGCGTCGCGCATCATTCGCGTGCCGGTCTCGGGATCTTTGTCGTAGACGAACAGCCGGAACGTCACCTTGAGCGGGACGGCGAAGGTCATGCCGCGCTCCTGACAGTCGGCGATCGAGTACTTCAGCTGAAGCTCGACCGGGCCGCCGCAGGTGTCACACTTGGTGACCCGATTGGGCTCCACGGAGCCACAGCTACTGCAGGTGACCGACTCCTCCAGCGGATGGTCGGTCATGATCTTGTCGCCGCAGTTGGAGCACGTCATGCGCAAGTACTCGAGCCCCTTGAGCTCGCCGCACTTGCACTGCCACTCACCGATCGAGTACTTGACGAAGTCCAGAGAGCAGGTCTCGCGGAAGTCCGAGAACGGGAAGATGCTGGTGAAAACCGCCTGCAGGCCCTGCGCGGCGCGCTCGTCAGGCAGGAGGTTCATCTGCAGGAACCTCTCGTACGATCGTCGCTGAACGTCGATGAGATCAGGAATCGAAAGGGTCGACCGGATGCGGGAGAAGTCGACTCTCGGATTACCCGACTCGTCCACGCGGGATCCGATATCCGGAATCTTGGCTACGCTGTTTTCGCTCGTCATGACTTACTCACCTATGACCTTCACCGGACTGGCGAATGGATGTGGTGGGACAGGCCCGCCGATACTCCTGGAGAGACACGCCAAGACGCCTGCGTGCCGAGAGTGATCTCGTTCGCAAAACGCACGTCTACCTGCCAGCTCATGAGCCGGCAGGCTGCGCTCGGGCGTTCGTCACCCCCGTAGGGGTAGCAGAGTGTCGGAATCCTCAGTGGGCTCCTCGCGTGCTCAAAGCACCGGCAGCGATTCCCCGCACCCGCAAGAGCACACCGCGCCAACTGCAATGCAGCAAGCGACCTCTCGCAAGTGTCTTGATCGACCTGGCCAGGTCACCGGGCGTCGCCACCACCCCAAAGGTTATCAGAGGCAGGGGGATCCTGCCTACCGCGATGCCCCAGCCGTGCGCGGAGCACACCACCGGGGCTTCTCGAAACTGTCTGGAGTCCTTCCCCCGAAGGAGAGGACTCGTCCGTCGACCGAGACCGCGAAAGACGGCCTACTTGACCTCGGCCTGGGCGCCGGCGTCTTCCAGCTTGCCCTTGATCTCGTCGGCCTCTTCCTTGGAGACGCCTTCCTTGACCGCGCACGGCGCGCTCTCGACGAGCTCCTTGGCCTCCTTGAGGCCGAGGCTCGTGACCTCGCGAACCGCCTTGATGACGCCGATCTTCTTGTCGCCGAACGACGTCAGGTGAACGTCGAACTCGGTCTTCTCTTCAGCGGCGTCACCGCCGCCACCGTCAGCTGCTCCAGGAGCCGCCACAGCCACGGCAGCCGCAGCCGCGGAAACGCCGTAGTGGTCTTCGAGCGCCTTGACCAGATTGTTGAGCTCGAGAACGCTCATCTCGTCGATCTGCTGAATGAATTCTTCGACCTGAACTGCCATCTTCTTTCCCTCTTTGTCGACCCGTGTCTACGCGGCCATGCCGGTAGCCCCGGTTTCCAAAAACTCTTTGAAAGTACTTCCTATTCGTCTTGAGCTGTCGTGCTTCGTCTTGAGCGGGTGCCTCGGGATCTGGACCAGGACTACACCCGGAATCAGTCGTTCTTCTCTTGACCGATCTGGTGAAGGACCGAAACGAACTGCTGGGGTATTGCCGCCAGCCCGCGCACGAAACGTGTCGTGGGCGACTGCAGCAAGAAGAGCAGTTTCGCGATCAAATCCTCACGGCTCGGCAGCGAGGCGATCGCCTGGACCTGGTCCGCTTCGATCGCTTGACCGTCGAGAACGCCACCCTTGAACTCGACCTTGGGTACCTCTTTGGCGAACTCCGTGAGAGCTTTCGCAAGCGCCACCGCATCGGTCTCGGAGTACGCAACACTGGTCGGGCCTTCGAAGGCCGAGCCGAGCTCGGACAGCGCGCCACCCTCGACGGCGATTTTCGCCAGCCGGTTCTTGACCACGAGATACTGGCCGCCCTGTTCGCGGACGCGCCGCCGCAGGTCGTCGACCTCAGCGACGGTGATACCGCTCACTCCCATCACGAACACGTGAGGAGCGGAAGCCATCCCGTCGCCGTACTTCTGCACGAGATCTTCCTTGACCGCGCGACTGAGTGCCATGTTTCTATCCTCTCGACTGACTCTGGTATTGAACGGGATTCTTCGTCTTGCCTGCGCCCGATGGGCAGACGAGCTCAGTGAGCTCAGGCCTCACCGGCGGAGAGCAGGGCGGGATCCAGGCGTACGCCGGGCCCCATCGTCGACGACAGACTGACGGTATTGATGTAGCGACCCTTCGCCGCCGCAGGCTTCGCCCTCACCACTTCGGAGATGAGTGCCTGGGCGTTGTCGACGAGCTGCTCGTCGTTGAAAGACATCTTGCCCAGTGGAGCGTGGACGATACCGGTCTTGTCCACTCGGAACTCGACCTTACCGGCCCTGATGTCCTGTATGGCCCGGGCCACGTCCGGAGTGACGGTGCCGGTCTTCGGATTGGGCATCAGGCCACGCGGCCCGAGGACACGACCGAGTCGGCCGACGACCTTCATCATGTCAGGAGTCGAGACGACCGCGTCGAAGTCCAGAAAACCATCCTGGATCTTCTGCGCGAGCTCATCACCTCCGACGAGGTCGGCACCAGCCTCTTCCGCCTCTTGGATCTTCTCGCCCTGGGCGAACACTGCGATACGCACCGAACGTCCCGTTCCGTGAGGGAGTACGACCGTACCTCGCACCATCTGATCCGCATGCTTCGGATCGACACCCAGGCGCATCGCGATCTCGAGGGTCTCGTCGAACTTTGCGAACGAGCACTCACGAATTTTGGCGACTGCCTCTGGCAACTCGTAGAAGCGGTCGTCGACCTTGCCTCTAGAAGCCGTGAAGTTCTTACCGTGCCTTGCCACGTCTCATTCCTTTCCTGACTACTCGCGAGCCGAAGCCTCAGGCCTCGACCTCGATACCCATCGAGCGAGCCGTGCCTTCCACGATGCGCATGGCACCTTCGACATCGGCCGCATTGAGATCAGGCATCTTCGTCTTGGCGATCTCTTCAACCTGGGCCTTGGTGACCTTGCCGACCTTGTCGCGGTTGGGTTCGCCGGAGCCCTTCTGGATACCCGCCGCCTTGAGCAGCAAGACCGCTGCGGGGGGCGTCTTCGTGATGAAGGAGTAACTGCGATCCGCGTAGACCGTGATGACGACCGGGATGATCAGGCCCGCATCCTGCTGAGTCCTCGCATTGAAGGCCTTGCAGAAGTCCATGATGTTGACGCCTGCCTGACCCAAAGCGGGCCCGACCGGCGGCGCCGGTGTAGCACCACCCGCAGGAATCTGCAGCTTGACCTGACCTATTGCCTTCTTCGCCATCTTTACTATCCCTGAGTCTCGAAAACTGACCTCTGCGACCTACCCGAACTGACCACGCCAGGCGGGTTGCCAGACGGGTCCATGCACCACGATCCGAGCTCTACAGCTTCTGCACCTGCAAGAAGTCCAGCTCGACGGGCGTTTGCCGTCCGAAGATCGTGACCATTACCCGGAGGGTGTTGCGGTCGAGATTGACGTCTTCGACGACGCCGGTGAAGTTGTTGAATGGACCATCGATGATCTTGACCGTCTCGCCTTTGTCGAAGACGTACTTCGGCTTCGGCTTCTCCTTGGCCGTGACGACCTGCTCGACGATCTGGTCGACCTCGCTCTGGCTGAGCGGAGTCGGCTTCTTTCCAGTTCCGACGAAGCCCGTCACCTTGGGCGTGTTCTTGACGACGTGCCACGCGGGGTCGGACATTTGCATTTCCACGAGGATGTAGCCCGGAAAGAACTTCCTCTGCGTCTCTCGCTTCTTGCCGCCGCGTAGCTCGACGACCGTCTCGGTCGGAATCCGAACTTCGCCGAAGGCGTCACCCATACCCAGCGCCTCGGCTCGCTGCTTGAGCGACTCCTTGACGCGCTCCTCGAAGCCCGAGTACGTATGAACGATGAACCACTGCCTCGGTGGACCGTCGCCAGCTCCCTCGTCGCCGTCGTTTCCCAGGCCAACTTCCTCAGGTTCTGTCATCAGCTGAAGACTCCATTGATGGTCTCGTACAGCCACAGGATCACCTCGTCCGCCACCCAGAGAAAAGCCGCAAATATCGCGCTCGTGACAATCACCACGATCGTCGTGCCGACGACTTCGTCGCGCGACGGAAAGGTGACCTTGCTCATCTCTGAACGAACTTCCTTGATGAAAGCCCGCGCCTTGGTGAACCAGTTCATCGCTTGAGACCGATACCTTCCTACGACCCGAATGAGACTCCGAAAGCCCCCTGCCGCGAAACCGAGAAACTCTTGCCGGAGGGCCTGGGCCGATCGATTCGGGTCTGGCTGAGACCTGAGTTGGGAAACGAACTTTGAGGTTGGCAGGCCAGGAGGGACTCGAACCCCCAACCCCCGGTTTTGGAGACCGGTGCTCTGCCAATTGAGCTACTGGCCTTAAAACTTCCCGACCTGAAAGGCGACAGGCCCACTAGAGCCCGTCGCCCGAGTCAGCTTTCCGGGCCCGAGAGCCCAGAAAGCAAGAAACTGTTACCTTGAGGACTTACTCGACGATGTCGGTGACGGTACCGGCACCGACGGTGCGTCCGCCTTCGCGGATTGCGAAGCGAACGCCCTTCTCCATCGCGATCGGAGCGATCAGCTCCACGTCCAATGCCACGTTGTCACCAGGCATCACCATCTCG
>JANQPS010001327.1 GCA_028285365.1 Thermoanaerobaculia bacterium
TCGCTGGGCCAGGAGCCCTCCCGGGTCTCGCCGTACACTACCCATGCGTCCCACGCGAGGCGAAAGGCTCTGGTCAGCGACGGACCAACGACCAGCAACCGCAGCCCGGCTGCGACCTTAGTCGCTACCCATCTGTCGACTCGGTCTTCAACGTCTCGTGCGTTCGGCCGCGGCTCGTCGGACATCGATTCTTGTCAGCGCTAGGTTGGACGGAGGAAGGTTGGCCCAGGTGCTGGGTATCCGGCTTTCACTACCCACAGGATCCGTAGCGCGTTGAGCAGTGTCAGAGTGTCATGTAACGACCCAATTGATTCACGACGCGGAGTCGGGCGCAAGCGGGGGGGCTAGCAGACTCCGAGAGTGATGCGGCGTCCGACGGAGTGTCCGCAAAGCGGCCGAGCCGTTACGTGACCCGAAGGGCCGACACGCGCACCGAGCGAAGCGAGTCGGAGGCGACGGCGTGAATCAGGCGTTATGTGACATGGGCTTGCGTGAAGCCAGCTCTCGGCTCCTCAGAGGTAATCGCAAACCCACTGTCCTTGCCCAAGGCTAGCTCCGCTTCGGCGGCACCGGAGGCGGCGGCGCAGGAAGATCTCCGGTATTTCCCCCTTGCTTCCGATCAGGATGTGACGGTTGCGGGGGCGGCTTCGGAGGAGGAGTCGGTGGCTTGGGGTCGGCCATGCGTGCTCTCAGAGATTGAATCCGACAAAGACTACAGTCAGTACGATACCCGCGATAAACGCGATGGCGGAAGCCCAATTCAGCGACGCCGTGATCCGCACAGAAAGCGGAACTTTCCCCAGGGCAGACTCATCGCCCAGGAGATATCCCCGCCGAGCGAGTTCGAGCATCGCGTCCATGGAAACGCGACTCGAGACCAATGAACTCACTGTCGAAATGATGGCGAGTCCGAACGCGATCCACGACGATACGAGAGCCCAGAGTAGGATAGCGTCCGCCAGTTCCACCGCGCTCCGAATGAACGCCAGAGATAATCCAAGGCCGGCTGAGGAGAGCTTGAGAACGGCCTGGTCAAAGGCGTCGATCGCGTGACTTCGCTGGCCCCTGAGCACATTCGAGTACTCCCGGAACACGTCGTATCGCTCGGGCAGCAACGCTGGACCGGTGTCATGGGGGGTGCCGCTCGCGACCGGCGCGGTCACTCCCTCGTCCCGGCCTTCCAAAGATTCCGCCATGGCTCGACCTCCCTCGGAGTAGGAATCTAGCGCGCTCTGCGTGCTGTGCCGACGACGCCGAGCCCCCGACGCCTTGCCTGGACTCGCACGGTCCCTCTATGCTGCGATCTCAGGCGAGTGTTTTGACCGCTCTCCCCCCCCCGGTGGTCGTCGATGCACGGTGGAGGAGGTGCGTAGTGAGTACCAGGCAGATCCACGTCTTTATCAGCCATTCGTGGTCCTACTCGGCCCACTACGACACACTTTCTGGCTGGATCTTCGGTGAGAATTGGTCTGTAGGTCAGGCGTCGCTCGACTTCCGGGACTATTCGGTCCCGAAGCATGATCCGATCCACAACGCACCGAATGCTTCCGCGCTGAAGGACGCCATCTTCGACAAGATTGGGCGAAGCCATGTGGTAGTCATTCCTACCGGCATGTACGCGAACTACAGCAAATGGATCAAGAAGGAGATCGACGGGGCGGCGGGGTATGACAAGCCGATCCTGGCGGTCGATCCGTGGGGCCAACAAAGGAGTTCAAGTGTCGTGGCGGACGCGGCCACGAAGACGGTCGGCTGGAACAAGCAATCGGTGATTGACGGGCTTTGGGAACTTTACCGTCCGTAGGCTCGCGAACGCCTGTGAAGAGGTCGACTCCGGACGAGTCCGTCCGTGAGCAGCTACTAGGGGTAAAGAAGAGCGAATACGGTGAAGCGTACCGGGGGCACGTCCTGGAGATCTACGGCCGCGTCGTGGAAATGGCGGATCGGGTCAGCCAGCGTCGTCAGTCGGCGAATTCGTTCTTCCTCTCACTTAACTCGGCACTAGTGGCTTTCGTCGGCTAAGTGCAACTGGGTGGTGTGCAACAAGGCAGTGAGTTCTTCTTCGGTCCTGTTTCCGCGGCGGGCGTAGTCGTCTCGTACGTGTGGTACCGGTTGGTACGGTCCTACCGGGATCTGAACTCCGCGAAGTTCAAGGTCGTACACGAGATCGAGTCGCTATTACCAATTCGCCCCTACGACGCCGAGTGGACCGTCCTGGGTCGCGGGAAGGACCGCACTAAGTACCTCAAGGTCACCCGACTCGAGTCTGTGGTGCCGTGGGTCTTCATCGCGCTCCACGCGCTTGTCTTGGCGCGCTCGCTGCCCTGGCCAAGTCCGTAGGTCTCGGTCGGAGCTACTCTGGCTCGGCTGTGGCAGCTACATCGCGGGCATGTCACATAACGGCCCAATTGACTCACGACACGGAGTCAGACGCAAGGCGGAGGGCTGGTGCGGTTGGCGAGTCAACTGCGATTTCGCGTGGTGGCTGAGGCTGCCGCGACCCTGAGCGTCTGACGGAGTGTCCGCGCAGCGGCCGAGCCGTTGCCTACCCGAAGGGCCCATCCGGTCAGCGCGAAGCGAGCTCTGAGGCGAGAGCGTGAGTCAGGCGTTATGTGACGTGCGCCTGGTCACGTCTCGAGGACGGCCCATCAACCGCAATTGGCCTACCAAATCCACGACGCGAGGTATTGCTCCAGCCTGACTCGCCACTCGCCCGCCTCGTCCAGAGGAGCACGAGGGAAGTCCTCCAGGGCCTCGGCCGGGAGTTGAGCGTCCCGCTCTTCGAGGAGGAAGACGGCGTCGCGACCAAGCTTGGCACGCAAATACCCTAGCTCGAAGTAGAGGTTTGCCTTGAACGCCTCGCCTGATGGCTTGAGTCGCTGGTGGCTGGGGTTCACGAGGATCGCGACTTCGCACTGAGCTACGTGGGAGATGTACGCCTCAGTCAACCGTCGGCCGTGCGCCGGTTCGTATCGCACGACGTGGGGCTCCAGCTCGAGGTCTTCAATGGTGCGTACGATGTCGTGGCGAGT
>JANQPS010001332.1 GCA_028285365.1 Thermoanaerobaculia bacterium
TAGGGAGGGGGGGCCGAAATTCCCGCATCGGCCGAGAAGGTGAAGCAGGTGTCGCCCGACGTCACGACGAGCGGATGCCTCGATCTCCTCGGAGTCACAGTCGGCTCACACGCTATCGAGCTGCTTGACGGTCCGCTCGTTCTCGACGTTGCCGGTGTTCAAAGTCGACTTGGGCTCGAAGAGGACGATGTGGGTCTCCCCCCGAGAGACGGGGCGATGCTCGACACCGCGAGGCACGACGAGCAACTCTCCGGGTCGGAGGGTGATCGTCTGGTCGCGGAATTCCAGGTCGAGCTCTCCCTCGACCACCAGGAAGAGCTCGTCCTCGTGCTCGTGGTGATGCCAGACGAACGGCCCCTCGACTTTCGCCACCTTGACCTGCTGGCCGTTGAGCTCGGCGACGACGCGCGGGTGCCAGTGATCGTCGAACAGCGCCAGCTTGTCGCGCAGGTTGACCTTGGCGAGCGATGGCGGGCGATCCTCGGTGTTCGACTCGCTCTGCGCCGAACCCCCGGGGGTGACTGCTTCTCGTGGTTGGCCGCTCATGGAAGGAGACCTCCGCTTGGTGATGTGTCGCTTGTCGGCGAACCAGAGATTGGCCGTCGGCTCCGAGGAGACGATGCTCTCGAGTCTCCGATCCCTGATTGCGCTCTGTCGAGTTCTCTTCAGGGCGATCGACTGCACCCCTGGCTAGCGCATTCGATGGAGCTCTCTACTGATTCGGTACGAAGCCCTCCTACCCTACAATCTGCTCAATCGATCGAAGGAGACGAGGGATGAAGCGTCAAGAGGCGCGACCAATGATGGTCGCCGTTGCGATTCTGGTGGTGGGTGTGACTTGTCTAGGCGGAGCGAACCGTCTCGTGGCTGCCCAGGGTGAAGGCGAGTCAGCGACCACTGCCAAGCTGCCGCTCGAAGAGGCGGGGGACGACCTCCGGACGTTCGAGCTCACGACGAGCGAAGTCACCTGGCTCTCGGTCGATGCCTCTCCCGATGGCGAGACTCTGGTGATCGACGTCCTCGGTGACTTGTTCACGCTGCCGGCAACCGGGGGTGAAGCGCGGCCACTGACGACTGGCATGGCGTTCGACAGTCAGCCGTCTTTTTCTCCTGACGGTAGTTACGTAGCGTTTGTCTCCGATCGTGACGGCGCCGACAACCTATGGATCCTGCCGATCGAAGGCGGTGACCCGGTCCAGCTGAGTCGAGACCAGACTTCGGACTTTGCCTCACCCACCTGGAGCGCGGACGGCGAGTACGTCATCGTGTCCCGGATCGCCAAAGGTGCTCGGACTTACGAGCTGTGGATGTATCACCGTGAAGGGGGTGCGGGCGTTCAGATCACCAAGGCGCAGGCGGGCCCCCAGGTGCCGCCCGATCGACACCTCAACGCCATGGGAGCGGCGGCGTCTCCAGATGGACGTTTCCTCTACTACGCCCGACGCAACGGTGGCTTCCAGTACAACGCGAGCTTTCCCATGTGGCAGATCGCCCGTCGTGACCTGCGCTCGGGTGATGAAGACGTCCTCACCAACGCCCCGGGCAGCGCAGTACGGCCGGCGCTCTCACCCGACGGCAAGACTCTGGTCTTCGCCACGCGACGTGACAACGAAACAGGTCTCCGTGTCTTCGACCTCGACACAGGTGAGGAGCGCTGGCTGCGTTATCCGGTGCAACGCGACGAGCAGGAGTCGAGGTTCTCTCGAGATCTCTTCCCCGGCTACGCCTTCGTTCCCGACGGATCGGCTCTGATCGTCACTTGGAACGGTGGACTCCACCGAGTCGAGCTAGCGGACGGATCGGCTCGTGAGATCGAGTTCTCGGTCGACCTGAAGCTGCAGATCGGGCCGTCGCTGGACGCACCGCGACGGGTCGAGACGGGTCCGGTGAGAGCACGTATCCTGCAGGGTGCAGAACGTTCGCCAACTGGCGAGACGATCGTTCTCTCGGCGCTCGGGCGCGTGTACGTCCAGGACAGCGCCGGTGCCGAGCCGCGTCTCCTTTCACCCGAGGACCAGCGCGCCTACCAGCCGACGTTTGCGCCGGATGGCAGCTCGGTGGTCTACGTCACCTGGGCGCGCGACGGCGGTCACGTCTGGAGCGTGCCGAGCGCTGGCGGCACCCCGCGTCGGTTGACCGACACTCCGGCCTACTACTCCCAGCC
>JANQPS010001280.1 GCA_028285365.1 Thermoanaerobaculia bacterium
TGTTGAGCTCGCGACGCAGCCAGCTTGCCAGTTTCGCGGTCCCAGGCCATGGCATCGTAGTAGTCGCCGCGCAGCTGCTCGAGCGGTACCTGAATGTCCTTGAGAGGACCGGCGTCGAGCAGGCCGTCGCCCTGTCCGAGCATTCGCGGGTGAGGCTTGAAGTCGTCAGGGACGATCCCTTCGCGAACGTTGAAGGCCGAGCGCAGGTGCTGGATGCGCTCGCCACATTCGAGGAGGTCCTTCTGGGTCACGTCCCATCCCGTCACTGCGTTGACCATCTCCGTCCAGGGCAGGCCGCCGGTCAGGCCGGTGAACATGCAGAGTCCCAGACCGTTGAGCGTCTGATGGGAGTTGCTGAAGTGGGCCTGGGCCCGTCCTTTGCCTTCCGTACCTTTCCACTTGATGTTGACCTCTCCGTCAACTGCCTCCGGGAGCGGAAACTTCTGGCCGAAGGTCTCGTTCCAGGATGCCGAGCCTGCCGTGTGCCGCCCCGGAGTGGGGTCCGTGGTGTAGGTCACGCCCATCAGCGAAGTAAAGCGCGAGTCGTGGTAGGCCGGTTCCGAGCCGTGGATGTGGACGGCAAACTCCTCGCTGCCTCGGCCGATGTGCTCCGAGGCTCGTTTGCTTCCATGCCTGAGCCACTCGCCACACCCTTCGCCGCTACCCATCTTCTCAGTCAGAGCGAGAGCGGCTTCGCCGTTACCCCAGCGCATGTCGACGCCGTCGAGGTCGTCTGTCGTGAGAGTGCCTCTCTCCATGGCTTCGCAC
Source organism: Thermoanaerobaculia bacterium (assembly GCA_028285365.1). Lineage (GTDB taxonomy): Bacteria > Acidobacteriota > Thermoanaerobaculia > Multivoradales > Multivoraceae > JANQPS01. The sequence goes on from JANQPS010001280.1 coordinate 769, forward strand.
ACCCACGCGAGGGTCGCGCTTGCGGACACGGCGTCCATCCCGTAGCGGTTGCAGGCATCGTGACAAGCGGTGACGAGTTCGAGATCTTCGTTGAGGAGGTTCGCGCCAAAGCCGATCAACGTCTCGTAGTCGGGGCGTCTGACATCCGAGAGGCCCCGCTTCTTGATGCCGACGATGCCTTTGCACGGGGCAGGACAGTCACCGCAGCTGAGCTTCTTGGTGAGGATCTTGTCGACTTCGGGCCCGTCGATCTTCCAGCTCTTGCTCTTGAGGGGAAAGTCGCGCGAGCCCACGCCGCGCCAGTTCTTGATCGGGGCGTCGCCGTTTTCGACGCTCAGGGCCACGGCCGAGGTCGTGCCGCGGTCAGACCACATCTGGCGCATCGCCGGCTGTGGTGATTCGATCTTCATGCCCCGTTTGGCAAAGGACTGATACAGCCAGCCCATCGACTTGCGGGTCTTGGCGGCCCACACGACAAATCGGGCGCCAAAGCCGATGTCACTCTTGTACTCCTTGTTGACGCCGTCGCAGAGGGCCTTGAACCTGGCCTCGTCCTTGACCGGCACCGGCTGGTCGTCGCCGCCGACGACTACCGCCTTGAGGTTCTTGGAACCGTAGATGGCGCCGAAGCCCTGCCTACCGAAGGCGTGGTAGCGATCGTTCATGACCGAGGCCATTCGCGACTGGGCTTCGCCAGCCGGACCGATGGCTGAAACCCCAACGGTGCGCTTGGTGCCGTAGCGGCTCTGCATCTCGTCGAAGACCTCGGGGATCTGCTGACCCCAGAGCTCGGCTGCCGGAACGAGGGACACGTCACCTTCCTGAATCACCAGGATCGTCGGTTCGCTCGCCTTGCCCTTGATCACGAGAGCGTCATAGCCGGACTTGCGGAGATGAATCGCGACGCTGCCGCCGGAGTTCGAGTCGGCCCACGTGTCGGTGAGCGGCGACTTTCCCACGATCTGAATTCGACCAGAAAACGGTGTACCGAGCCCGGTGAGGAGTCCGGACACGATGGCGAAGCAGGCCTCAGGAGCCAGGGCATCGGTCCCCGCGGGATAGTGTTTCCACATGAGGTACGCGCCGAGTCCGTAACCCCCGAGGAATCGTCGGAAGACGTCCTCCGGTATTTCCTCGACCTCGTGTGTTCCGTGAGTGAGATCGACCACGAGTGCGCGACCATGCGCACCGTAGAGAGCACCGTTCGTCGAGGCCGTTTCGGAGGCCCGATCCGTAGCCGTATCCATAACAAATCTCCTTGTGTACACCCAAATTATCATCCCAGTTGCAGCGGTCCGGGCTCTTGGGCGCACAAGGGATTGGGGACCGATGAGGATGGTCGACGCTGTGCTACATTCTCGTTGGCCTGCGACAGGAACGGACTCACGAACTTTCGTCAGTGACGAGTCATTGGGCGAGTCGTTCACGGTCTGGCCTATCGCCACATGCGCGTCTTCGCCCCACGTCTCACCCCGGCCTGGATGCTCCTCTGCGCGTGTGCCGCCCTGTCCTCAGCCCAGCCTGCAGAGCTCGGGGATGGCTCAGGCGAGAGTGACGAGAGGATCGTTGCACCGCTGCAGAGCACTCCCATCGACTGGGCAGCCCGCAGGGCCTTTGCGCTCGAGCAGAACGTCCTGGGTACTGCGTTGGCAGCTGACCCCACCTTCCAACTCCACAAACTGCTGGCAGAGTGGAGGCTCGTGTGGGAACAGGGCAGAGCGGACGAGTACCTCGCCTTCTACAGCGACGACTTCGTGCCGACCGGCAGCTACGAAGGTTGGGAAAGGCAGCGCTGGATCGAGACTCGCCGCGATCGACTCCGGTCGTCTTCTGGTGTCGAGATCGGTCTCGACAACGTCGTATTGATCTGGCCAAGAGTGGGGCGCCGGGTGGCGGACTCCGCCCAGATCGAGTTCCGGCAGTGGTATCAGGCGGATGGCTTTTCTGACGTGGTGGACAAACGCCTGGAAGTCCAACGCGAACCAGCCGGGTGGCGCGTCGTTCGCGAAATGGTCTTGCGAGACGTCGACTCGAGCGACGCGAGCGGAGCCCCGAATTGACCAAGAGATCGTGGCCGGTGAGTCGGATCTTCGGCGTCGTGGTGTTGACCGCCCTCGGGCTCGTGGTGCTCGGCTTCGCGGGCAGTTTCACCCAGGCTACTGGCGAGGGCGCCGAAGTCGTCAGCTCGACGTCTCCTCTGGAGGGCGAAGACGCTCTTGCCGACGATGAAGAGCTCGACTCGCGGAGCGATGACCCCGCTCCAGGAGACGACTCCGTCGACGTTGCCGTAGGCGCTGCGTCAAGAGAAACGGCCGAGCGCCTCCCGGCAGCTCTGCTTGAAATGGCTCCGAGCGTCGAGACCGCACTGCTTGTCGACGCGCATGCGAACGCCCTCTACCAGTTCGAGAATGTCGAAGGAACTCCGCGCTTGGCCCGCGAGTACTACGTCGCGATCGGCAAGTCCGGCGCCGACAAGCGTGTCGAAGGCGATGAGAAGACTCCGATCGGCATCTACTTCGTCGAGTCCTATCTGCCAGGGCGGACCCTGCCTGCGATCTATGGCTCTGGCGCCTTTCCGCTCGACTATCCGAGCGCTTGGGACAAGCGACTGGGACGTACGGGAAGTGGCATTTGGATTCATGGCACCGACAAGACCGACACTGAGCTGGTACCCCGATCGAGCCGCGGCTGTCTGACCCTCAGGGACCGTGACTTTGTCGAGCTCGAGGACAGCATCGACATCACCCATACTCCAGTGGTTGTCTCCAGGTCTGTGCAATGGCTAGACCCGGGCGAAGCCCAACGCAGTCGCGGTCGACTGAAAGCCGCGGTCGAAGTGTGGCGCTCGGACTGGGAGAGTCTCGACACCGATGCCTATCTCTCGCACTACGACGACGCCTTCGAGGCCGATGGGATGAACCTGGCTCGTTGGAAGTCCCACAAGAAGCGCGTCAACGCCAGCAAGAAACGCATCTCGGTCACGCTCTCGGACCTGGGGCTCTACCAGCATCCTGATAGCCCTGGCCTGTTCGTCGCGAGCTTTAGGCAAGAGTACGACTCGGACAACTACCGGAGCGTGCGCAACAAGCTCCAGTACTGGAAACAGACCGACGGCGGCTGGCGCATCGTCCAGGAGTCGAGCCGCTAGGATGGCGCCGAGTAGACGACGCGCCCGGGCGCCGGCTCGCTGACGCCTAGAGCCGACTCGGTGACTGAATTCGCTCGACGCCTGGAGCGGCTCTCGAACTGCCAGGCACGATGGTGTGGTCTGCGATAGCTGTGGTTTGCTCGTCCTCAGGTACGGCTAGGTGAGCGAACCGCCGCAGCTACTGCCCGCCCCGGCCGTACATCCGTAGCAGTGATCGCCAGTCGCGATGCGTCTCGACGCAAGCTCTTCGGGCGTCGTCTCCCAGAGTCGGCGTCGCTCCAGTTCGGGAGATTCGAGCCCGAGAGCGTAGTTGAAGTCGCAGTCGTACAGAGCTCCTGTCGCGTCACAGTGGATCTGATGTCGGCACATCAGACCGTCGACCGTCGACGGGTTGAAGGCGTCGACGAGCAGGTCCATGTACGACTCGAGAGCGCCCACGCGCTCGAGGTCGGCACGCCATCGCTTGATCGGCATGTTGGTCAGCGTCCACAGCTCGTTGAACACGATTCCATAGCGCTCGGAGAGCTCCCTGCGGTAGTCGTCGGTGAGCGACTCCTGAGGCGGAGGGAGGTGAGCACCGTTGGGGTTGTACACGAGGTTGAGTGGGAGCTGGGGATCACTGCCATAGCCCACCGCGTTGAGGGCTAGGAGGCCTGCGATCGTCGCGTCGTAGGCACCACGGCCGCGTTGATGCTCGACGTTGTCGCCCAGATAGCAGGGCATCGATGCGACGACCTCGACCTGGTTGCCGGCGAGAAACTCCGGTATCCAGTCCATCGGCTCGCCCGACCGTGGATCGGTCGCGGTGATGATCGTGGGGTTACAGCGGTCCATGACATGGCGTCCCAGGTGGCGCGCGCTCGTCACGAGGTGCCGAAAGTTGGGGTTGAGCTCGGGACTACCGCCAGTGATGTCGATCGTTTCGATCGCTGGGTGCTTCTCGATCCACCCCAGAATGCGCTCGGCGGTATCGGCCGACATGTTCTCGCTCGCCGCGAGTCGCTTGGGCCCCGACTCGACGTGGCAGTGACGACATGCCAGATTGCAAACAAGGCCGATGTTGATCTGCAGAGTGCTGATCCTCGGAGCGGCCACGAGCGCGCCGTCGACTGCCTGGTCGAAAGAATTGGTCTGCAGGACGGGGAGGGGAGCGATCATCGTTTCTGAATCGTCCTAGGACGAGCGCACTCGGGGATTCGTGGTGCGCGGAACTGGGTGTTGCTGAGGCGCAGGTCGAGGAGGGGTCGAAGAGTACTCCGAAAGACGGGGTTGTGCGCGTGTGCCCTGAGCAGCTCGCCATGCGTGTCTCGAGCCTCTAGCAGCATCCACCACCCTGGTAGTGCCAAGTGGAGGGTGTGACGACGAGGTCCGATCGCTCGAGATCGGGCAGGTAGCGGGTCGCCAGCGGGACACAGCAGAGGTCTTCGGCTGGACTCTCTGCCTGGCGATACGTCTCGCGCACGGCGGTGTGGTACGTCATGTGTGGAGGGTCTCCGCAGAGTCCCGGGGCTCTCCGCCGGGTCGTTCGTGACCGATCGCGAGGGTTCCTCGCGCTCTCATGTCCACAGTACGCTGGCGCACTGACCTTCGGTTCAAGAGCAATCGCGTCCTTTCGCCGGTCCGAGGTGTAGCGCTGGCGTTGTACACTGCGCCGGCTCGCTCTGAATCGGAAAGAATTCAAGGCCTACGATGGCGAGTGATGGTCGAGCGGCTGTAGCTCAGCAGGATAGAGCAGGGGCTTCCTAAGCCCAAGGTCGGGGGTTCGAGTCCTCCCAGCCGCACCACCTAACGGCGGCGCGACATCGCACTTCGACTGAAGGGCAAGGCCTGGTCGAAGCTCACCGGTCCAGGTCGGGCCAGGCTTCGCCAGTCGAGGGCGATCTCGATCCTGGTGACCGGCTCCGACACTTCACCCCGTCGCGTGTGCGCCCGACGTCGGGCGGAACCCCCGGCGGCAGCTAGGACCAATCCGGTTTTCTTTGAGAACCGCGGCCATCAGCTCGGAGGGTGCCCGTCCTGCTCCTCGCAGCCGAAGCGTGGCGATATGAGGGTGACTCGAGCCGGCGAGAACCTTGGCTTCTCGCTGGAAG
>JANQPS010001336.1 GCA_028285365.1 Thermoanaerobaculia bacterium
GACGAGTCCGCCTGCACTCTGACCGACGACATCGAGTACGAGCTCCCCCTTCCTCCCCTGGGTAGATGGTTCGGCGGCGCCATAGCCAGACGACAACTCGAGCGCCTATTCGACTTCCGCCACCAGGTCACGCGCGAATTCTGTGAAGCTGCCGTGAGCTCCTCGGCCGGACTCGACGACTCTTCCAGCTAGACGAGCTGGCTACGCGAGCCAGTGTCGCGACACGGCAACAAACGGACTCTTCGGATCGGGTTGTCGAAAGACCGAGAAGGAGTCGAACTCCGTCTCATCGGCGAGCGCGGGCTTGAGATAGCCTCTCAACCAGCTGAGCAGGAGTCGACGCTCGGGCTCCTCGAGAGCGCAGGTCAGCGTCATGTGAAAGTGAAACTCGTCGAGGACGTACGGGTAGCCATACTGTTCCAACAGCTCCAGATGGCGCGGGCTCAACGGCACCTTCTTGCGGCGCTCGAACTCATCTTCAGAGAGCGGCGCTCGATGAGGCTCGAAGCCCGTCAGCAGCGTCTCGTGCAGATCGCCGATCTGGGGCACGGGCACCGCCGGCCGAAGCGCAATGAACGGCCCCAGCGTCTGCACCTCGAGTCGCGCTGTAAATCGCCGGCAGTCCCGAGCGATCTCGCGAGCGCACTCCTCCACTAGCGAATCGCTCGACTCGGCCGCAAGTCGAAAAGGAGCCTTGAGAGTGGCGTGAAATCCGTACCGCGCCGCCGACTTCGTGATCTCGGCGCAGCGCCAAGCGTCGAGGCTGTCGACTTCAGGTCTTGCGAGAGCGAGACCGCGCAGAGCGTCGCGCCCTAGCCATGCGGACGCCAGCCTGTGCAGAGGAGTCTCCGCACGCGGCGCAAAGTAGATGGCGTAGCGAGGCACGTCTTGCAAAGTCCGGCGATGCTAGCGCTTGTTCCGTCGTGCTCGTCTCGAGCGCTTCGAACACTCTGAACGCTCTGAACGCTCGGTGGCGCCTGGGTCGCGCGAGGCGAAGCGAAAGACCCCGAGCCACTGTGCGAACGACAGAGCCCCAGGTCGATCCGCCGGGTCGAAGCGGAGCTCATGCGCCAGCCGACGCAGCTGCACCTTGCTCAGGTGGCTCCTCAAACCGCGACCAACTGCCTGCGGGCTCGAGAAACCCGCTTCGAGCAGCTCGACGAAGCGCACGAGCTCGCCACTCGTCACGAGCAAGCGTCCTCGGTGCCGAAGGTGGAGCCAAACGGAGTCCACCGAGGGTGGCGGATCGAACTCGGCCCGCCCCAGTCTGTCGACGATCTCCAGATGCCAGTGTGGTTTGAGCCGAAGCGACCACAAGCTCTCGTCCTCGTAGGGTCGCCCACAGAGACGATGGCCGAGCTCCTTCTGCACCACGAGCCAGCAGTCCAGCGGAGGGTTACGGGCACGAGTCAACTTGCGGACGATCTCGGTCGAGCGGGCGAACGGGATGTTGCCGACGACGACGTATCGTCCCTTTGGCAGCTGATAGTCGAGAAAATCGGCGACGACGACCTCGACTCCCGCAACGCTCGAGCGCAGCTTGTCAGCCAGATAGTGATCGAGCTCGACGGCTATGAGGCGCCCGGATCGTCGCCGAAGCGGACGAGTGAGCGCACCCCGACCTGGACCAATCTCGACGACGAGATCACTCCTGGAGATCGACGTCGCCTGAAGCAGACGCCCGGCTGTCGCTTCCCGGAGGAAGTGCTGGGAGAGTTCAGGCCGTCGGTTCCGTGCCGGACGACGGCGCCCGGACACGGCTCGACCTGACCAAGAAAGTCATCGCGCCGCTCATCATGGGCTTGGATGATAGCGGGTCCCTCAGGCGAAGTCTCGAGGCTGGAGGATGGGTTGCCTAGTGCGAACGCATCACGCCCAGCCTCGAGACTTCGATGCCAGGCTGCAACCAGTTTGCCTGGGGTGCCCTAGCCTCTCGCCTTTTGCTGTCATCCCGCTGGAAGGCCCGGAGCGATCCTGGATCAAAGCGCGGGTGATCACCCCGGCCGACTGAGAGCCTGCCCCGAGTCTGCCGAAGGGGCCTGCCCCGAGTCTGCCGAAGAGCCTGCCCCGAGTCTGCCGAGGGGGCCTGCCCTGAGTCCCCCGAAGGGGCCTGCCCTGAGTCTGCCGAGGGGCGCTGACGACGACGGGACTGAGGTGGCAGTCCGATAAGCCTCGGTCGAGGTACTTCCTCCATGCCGGTCGAACAGTGCGTCGCGGGCGAAGATCCTGGGCCGGCACTACGTCAGCATGACACTCAGGGAGTGTGTGGTCGTTCCATGTCCGAAAGGACAAGCTGGACTACCAAGGAGCAGGAACACCCTCTTCGAGAAAAAGGGGCGCCTCTCGGTCCGGGATCACCCTCCGACCTTGGCTGAAGTCTCGAGGCCGGATGAGGCGTTGCCCATACGAACGCATCGCGCCCGGACTCGAGACTTCGAACGGACTCCTCCGCAACGTCACAACCACCATGATGTTGCCGGAGTCCGCAGTCACCAAGAAACGGGAACACCCCTCTTCCAGGGAACACATTCCGACCTAGCCTGAAGTCTCGAGGCCGGATGAGGCGTTGCCGATACGAACGCATCACGCCCAGCCTCGAGACTTCGAAACGGACTCCTCCGCAACGTCGCAACTACCATGACGTTGCCGGAGTCCGCTAGAACCAGAAGCGCGCTGACAGAGTGACGTCCCGTCCTGGGATTGGTGCGAAGTTCTTGAGGAACGACGTGTGGACCCTTGCATCCTCATCGGTCAGGTTGCGGCCCCGAAGAAGGAGGTCGACGATACGCCCACCGAAGATGAAGCGATAGCCGACACTGGCGTTGAAGAGGGTGTAGCCGTCGGTGGCCGTCTCGTTGACCGCGACGTCGTCCTGGTCATCGATCCACCGCACCTCCGCCATCGCATTGAAGCGCTCGGAGTGGTAGTGCAGCCCACCACCGAGCCTGAGCGGCGGAATCCGCGGCAGATTGCCACCCGCTGATAGCTCGGCGTCCACCAGGTCACCAACCGCACGGAAGTGGAGATGGTGCCCATCTCGATCCAGCAGCTCGAAGCGCGCAGTCAGCTCGGCTCCCTGGAACTCGGCGTCCTGCTGAGCAAACAACACGACCGGAAGCTCGTCTTCTTCTTCTCCGGTGAACGTCTGGAAGATGAAGTCGTCGAAGTCCTGGCGATAAAAGGACAGCTCACCCGTCACTCGTCCCTCGGTTCGACGAATCGAAAGATCGAGGCCCGTTCCGACCTCTTCCGTCAGATTCGGATCACCGATCTCGAAAGACTGTGTCGCGATGTGAGGACCGTCGGCAAACAGCTCTTCGATCGCCGGTAGCTTGACCGAGCGCGAGACGGAGCTGGCCAAGGCCCAGGAGTCGTTCATCTTCCAGACCAGCCCGACCGAGCCGGAGAGACCGTCGTGGGAGACGTCGGAGTGCCCGACGGCCTGGCTGTCCTGAGACTCGAAACGGGCTCCCAGCTGCCAGGTCAACGCACCGACCTCGAGCTCCTGGAACGTGAACGCCGCCCAGCGCTCCGTTTGGCTCTTGGGGATGAAAGCCTCGGCGCCGATGGCTTCGAGATCACGATCCGAGTACTGGACTCCGATCGAGCCCGAGCTGCGGCCCCGCTGCGCCTGCACCAGCTCGACGCGGGTCTCGAGATAGTCGTTGAAGAACAGCGTCCCCACCTCGTCACCTTCGAGCTCGACATGCTCGTAGTCGTTGGCGCCCAGACGCAGTCGCACAGCCTGAAAGATCCCGAATTCGCTGTTGACGAGGCCACGCAGGTCGATCCGCCGCTGCTTCATGTCGATGCGAACCGGGCCTTCGCCGTGCTCGTCTTCATCGTGCTCATGATCGTCGTCATGTTCTTCGTCGTCGTGATCATCGTCATGCTCGTCGTGATCATCGTCGTCATGCTCGTCACCGTGTTCGTCGCCATGCTCACCATGCTCGTGGGCACCCTCGGGGATCCCGTACTCGGTGTTGAAGCCTGAGACCGACACGCCCAGAAAGCCGCGGTCGCCGAAGAAACGGGTCACACCAAAGCGACCACCTTCGGTCTTGAGATCACTGTTGGGCACAAATCCGAAAGGATTCTCCTCCTCTTCGTCGTGCTCATCATGATCGTCGTCGTGCTCCTCGTCGTCGTGATCGTCGTCATGTTCGTCATCGTCGTGCTCGTCATGATCGTCGTCGTGCTCGTCGAGACGGGCAAAACCCGGAATGTCGTAGTCGTCGGTCTCGCGAGCGATGACGTTGGCGTTCCACGCCCACTCTCCGCCGCCACCACCGAGATTGACCGAGCCCACTCGCTCATCGGACACCGAGCCGCCGCGCAGATCCACGGTGCCGCTGATCGGCCGGCTGGCGCGAGTGGTCGGGATGCGCTCGTCGATGACGTTGACCGCACCACCAACAGCGCTCGATCCATAGAGCAGGGTCGCCGGGCCGCGGAGGACCTCGATGCGCTCTGCCTGAAGCGGGTCCGTCGTGACCGCGTGATCGACGCTGATGTCTGAGGCGTCTCCGGTGCCCAAGCCGTCTTCGAGAACTCGGATTCGGTCCCCTGAAAGTCCGCGAATGATGGGACGACTTGCACCGAGACCAAAGAAGCTGGAGGAAACTCCGGCTTCGCTCGCGAGCGTCTCACCGAGGGAGGCCTCGACGCGCTGCAGAAGCTCGGCGCCGCTCAGTATCGTGACCGGGGTCGAGAGCTCGAGAGCGTCACGGGCCTCGCCGGTTACGGTAACCACGATTTCTTCGAAGTGGCCACCCGGCGTGATCTCGACCTCTACCGAGATCTCTTCGCCGGCCTTGACTTCGACGGTCTGAACCGCGACACCCAGTGTCGGCACGTGGACTCGCAGCACGTGAGTTCCTGGCCGCACGCTGGGGAACTCGAAGCTGCCGTCAGCCGCGATCGCAACCTCTTGCGCCAGCGTCGGGAGGCTCGCGGTCGCTTGAGCCATGTCGTGATCGTGAGTGGGACTGATTCGACCACTGATGGAGCCGCGCTCGGATTGTGCCCACGCTGTGCCGGACAGCAGCACGGTGATCAGGGCCAGGACTACGAGAACGGACGGTCGGGACGATGAACCTGCTGCCGTGCCGCGACTCCGCCTCCGGACGGCGCGGGGGACTGAAGGTCTGGAAGAGTGAGCTCCTCGCTGGAGGGCTGCACGGGAAGGTTGTTCGAGAGACATGATTCGGTTACTCCAACTACTCTGCTTGTCGTTTGCTGGAATCGTTGCTGGTCTGTAGCGCGCGCCTTTCTCGGCGCTGCTGCTCAGACAGTCAACTGACGCACTGACCCGTCGCTGGAGGGCCAGCAGGGTCGGCGCTGGGGATCACCCGACGTCGATGCGGACGATCCGAGGACCGGCGCAATCAGGCGACGTCCTCTCGGCGGTACCAGAACTGAGTCCTGGCCGGGCCTGATGAGGCTGACCTCCGAGGATCAGCGGGTCACACAGCGCTCGAGTGCTGAATCGCCACCTAGCGCTGGGAATCGGGCACCGTCAGGGTCACAGCCGGGTCGGCGGACCCCGAGCGCTCTGCGCCAGCAGATGATGTCGCTCAGTGTGCGGAGGCT
>JANQPS010001338.1 GCA_028285365.1 Thermoanaerobaculia bacterium
GCACCGAGTAGCTCACCGAGGACCTGTACGACTTCCGAGAAACTCTGCGGACGCCGAGACGGGTCCTTTTCGAGGCAGCTGTCGACGAGCCGGGCCAACGGGCGTGGCGCCTCTGGGAACGTCGAGATCAACGGCGGTGCATCGGCATGCACTAGTTGATACAGCAACGCCGACAGCGTCGAGCCCTTGAATGGCCTGGTGTACGACAGCAGTTCGAACGACACGACGCCGTACGAGAAGATGTCGACACGCGGGTCGACCTTGCCGTCACCGATCAGCTCAGGAGCCAGATAGGCCGCCGTTCCCATCATCATCCCCGTTCGCGTCAGCTTGGTCTCCAGGTTCGCCAGCTTGGCGATCCCGAAGTCCATGACCTTCACGCTGCCGTCGTCGAGGATCCGGATGTTCCCGGGTTTGATGTCCCGGTGGATGATGTGGTTGGCGTGTGCGAACTCCAGAGCTCTTGCGGTCTGAAGCAGATAGTCGAGCTTGGTCTCGAGCGCCAACGCGTCCTGCCGTTTGACGACCGCGCTCAGATCCTCCCCCGTCAGAAACTCCTGAACGAGGTACGGAACCCCTTCGTGGGTTCCGAGGTCATGAATCGTGGTGACGTTCGGGTGCTGGAGGGAGGCGACGATTTCGGCTTCCTGCTGAAACCGCAGACGCAACTCCTCCTCCTCGGAATTGCACGTCTTGATGGCCACGAGGCGCTTGAGAATCGAGTCGCGCCCCTGGTAGACCGTGCCAAATCCGCCCTGCCCAATCTCCCCTAAAATCTCGTACTTGCCGATCTTGTCCATCGAGCTGAGGCCCGTTTTCATGCTACCACCGACACTCGGAGCCACGGCTGCGCGCGGAGACTCAACCGGCGCGACTGACTGTCCCTCGATCGACCGAAAACTGTCGCTGTCCTGCGCGGCGTCGGTTGTCGACGCTCCGATTTCCGCCGATTCGTTCCCTTTGACGAAGGTCATGATGACTCCCTTGGGTTGACACGATGACAAACAAGCAAGAAGCGCGCCAGGAACAGAACTACGGAAGCGGAACCTCAGACGACCTGGACCCGCTCGAGCCGCTCGACCTCAGGAGCGTTACGTCGTTCGACGATCTGCTGGAGGCGATGAAAGCCACCGCTTTTGGTGGAAGACAGCTCGGCGAGGCTGCTGACGTCCTCGAGGAGATGGTGCGTGACCCGGACTGCCTGGTCGTCGGCACGTTCTCCGGAGCCATGACGGTCGCCAAGCAGGGGCTCGTTCTCTGCGAGATGATCGACCATGGAATGCTCGACGTCGTCGTCTCGACCGGGGCGCTCATGGCTCACGGACTCGTCGAGACCTCCGGGCGGCAACACTTCAAGCACGATCCGTCGATGGACGACGACGTGCTCTACCGCGCAGGCTACGACCGGGTCTACGACACGCTCGAGCTGGAAGCCAATCTCGACGAGGTCGAGGAGATCTTTCGCGAGGTGCTCGAACAGTGGGACTCGGCAGAAATCGCCTGCTCACGGCGCATCAACGAGGAGCTCGGACGCTGGCTCCAATCCCACGTCGACGGTCGCGGGGTCCTGATCTCGGCTTTCGAACACAACGTGCCGATCTATGTGCCGGCTTTCACCGACTCGGAGCTGGGCCTCGACTTTGCGATCTCGAACCGCCTGCGCGCCCAACGAGGTAGAGCCACGGTGAGCTTCGATCCGTTTCTCGATCTCGAGCACTACGCCGCCAAGGTGCTCGACGCCAAAAGACTCGGAATCTTCACCATCGGCGGTGGAGTGCCCCGGAACTGGGCTCAGCAAGTTGGTCCCTATCTCGACATCATCGAGAAGCGTGGCGCCGGCCAGGGGGCGCTCAGGCGGTTCCGCTACGGCGTTCGCATCTGTCCCGAGCCGGTCCACTGGGGTGGTCTTTCCGGGTGCACCTATTCGGAAGGGATCTCGTGGGGGAAGTTCGTGCCTCCTGCCGAAGGCGGGCAGTTTGCCGAGGTTCCGGCCGACGCAACCGTCGCCTGGCCACTCCTGATCGCGGGAGTCTTGGAACGCCTCGCTCGTCGGGACTAGTCGATCGACACGACCGACCGCAGGGCGCTACTCGCCCAGTCGGTCCAGGAACGCCTCACGCATGCGGCTTGCACCAGCGCGGTCGAGCACCCAGAACAGCTCGTTGGGCCTCGGGCCGCGTCTCAGGTACGAGTAGTTTGGACGCTTGCGTTCAGGCCTGAAGGTGCGCTTGAGAGTGCGCTTCCACAAGGATCCGAGTGGCTCGCGCTCCTGGAGGTCGAGAGGTCGCAGGTCGTGCATCATCTCGAGCGCGAGGATCTTGAGGGCGACAGCCTCGTCACTGACCGGATGGGAGTAGACCCCGTCATGGCCAGTGACCCCGGCTGCGCTCGGTGGCACGCTGATGATTCCGTCTCGTGGTCCCCAGGGAAACGGTTCCGCCCCCACGAGATGATTCGTGTAGAGCAACACCACGACCTCGTCACCCAGCGTCTCAGCACCCTCCATCGCCTCGAACAGAGCCATCGTCGAGTACTGATGATCCCGATGATTGTCGAGGAACGGGTGCGCGGTCACGATGACGTCGGGCTCGACTCGGTCGAGCTCCGCTCGTAGGGCCGCCACCAGTCCAGCCCAGGTCGGGTGCATCGGACGCGTGCGTAGTTCGGCGTCCACGTTGAAATCGCGAAAGTAGGACGGATCCGGAATCTCGGCTATCGGCGGGTCGAGAGGTTCCGGGCGACTGCGGTACAGCTCAGCGAGAGTGGCATCGTAGTAGCCGAGATTCCTCGCTCGCTCCGGACCTACGCCGCCGAGAAACGGTACGACGATGCTGTCCCAGGTGCGTATCTTGCCCTTGAGCCGGTAGTGGTCGCTCGGCTCGTCGAGGAGGACGCGATAGTTGAAGCCACCGGCATCACCGGCGGTCACGGTCACGACATCGGCATCGGTCGACGCATAGATGCCAAAAGCCGCGATCTCGGCATCGTCCGGGTGAGGGGCTATGACTAGAACTCTTCGGCCATCGAGCTCGGGATCCTCGAAGCAGACCAGACGTGACGCCCTGTCCGCCAGACGAAGTCCACGCCCTTCGAGCACAACTCGAGAACCCGGAGCTATGCCGGCACGGGCGATGGGACTGACATTGAGCCATCTCAGGCCTCGGGCATCCGGGTCGAGATACTGAACCAGCTCCACTCCACCACCACTCGCCGTAACCGACGAATGCCATGCAGCCCGACGGACCTCGATCTCGACGAACGTCGTCTCGCACTCGCCGTCGATGCGAGGCCACTCGAACCCGCTCGGACCGACGTCCACCGGCGACACCAGGGCTCCTGATGGGACCGCGCCGGGCTCCTCGAATGCTGGAGCTCCCGACGAGCTCAGTCCTTGGGCAAGGTTTGCACCCAAGAGAGCAGCCAGCAGCCCGAAAACGCCACGAACCAGGACCTCAGGCAGCCGCAACCTCGCACCGATCGCAGCGGCAGCCCCTGGCCACGCGACACTCATTCGGCGAGCGCATACAGCAGGTCGACGTAGCTCTTCTCGATCTCCGCAAGGCCCGCGGCTCCACTGCCTCTTTCCGGTTCGATGAGCATGTACTCGTTGGGTGCGTGCGCTCCCGAACCGTGGCCCAGACCGTTGAAGACGAGAGGCAGGTTCAGACGCTCCGTGAACTGGTAGAACGGCGCGCTCCCCGCCAACCGCGGCCACACCTCTTCGACCTTGCCCCATTTGTTGAACACGCGAATTGCCGCCTGCACCAACGGCGACTCGACCGAGCTCTGCGCAGCCGGATAACCCGACAGCTTGCGCAAGACCACGTCTTCGAAGCCGTGCTCGTCCAGGTGCGATCGGACCCGCGCCAGGGCTTCGTCGGGATCGATGCCGGGTGGTAGCCGCGAGTCGACTTTTGCCGTCGCCAGGTGCGGCAGGATCGTCTTGACACCTTCACCCGTGTAGCCGCTCCAAATGCCGTCCACGTTGAGCGTGACGTCGTAGAGGTGGCGCATGATGGCGTCCGTGCCTTCGAGCCCATCGACGAAACGCTCGACCCGCAGCAGCCGTCTGATGGCAGCACCGTCATAGTTCTGGGCGACGCCGTTGATCAACCGCATCTCTTCTTCGGTAGGCGGCCTGATGTCGTCGTAGTAGCCGTCGATCAGAATCGTGTTGCCATCGGGGCTGGTCATCGAGGCTATGGCCTGCACCAGTCTCAGAGTCGGAGAATCGACCAGCGACTTATACGAGCCGTGGATCTCGGCCATCTTCGGGCCTCCCCAGTCCCCTCCTCGAGCCTCCATCTCGAAGTACACGATCCCCTTGACCCCGAGATTCATCTGAATCCGGCCGCTCGGGGACTGCGAGTTGAAGGGGAAAAAGGCGCCATCGGCGCTCGCAAGGCGTTCTTCGAAGTGGTCGACGAGCTCAGGGTAGTTGGGCGAGCCCAGCTCCTCTTCACCTTCGGCGAGGACCATCAGATTGATGGGGAGCGTGCCCGTCGCATCGATGACCGCGGCGACCGCATTGAGGAGAGCTCTCTGCGGCCCCTTCTGGTTGGTGGCACCACGCGCCATGAGTACCTTGCCCAGAAGCGGCCGCTCGATCAGGCGCGCTTCGAAAGGAGGCGAAGCCCAGTCTTCCGGATTGACCGGCTGGACGTCGTACATCATGTAGACCAGGAGGGTCTTCTCGGCGCCTGCGTCGTAGTGACCGAAGACCCCAGGATGACCCGAGGTCGGCACGATCTGCGTTTCCGAAAACCCGATGGCCTCGAGATCCGAGCGGACGAGCTCGGCCATGTCGTCGATGCCGACGTCCTGTGCGGAGATCGACGGCTGCCTCAGCCACCGCTGAAGGTTCTCGAGATGCTCCCCCTGGCGCCGATCGATGAGCTCATAGATCTCGGTATGGTCACCGTCATAAGCCGCGAGAGTCGCAGGGTCGAACGCGTCGCTGGTGGTGATCTCGAACTGCGGCCTCGGGGCCGTAGCCGTGGTCTCGTCGGCTATTGCCGCGGGTGCTTCGCAACCGCCCAGCAGCAGGCCAGCCAGGAGTCCGAGAAGGATCACTGCTGTGGTCATCGACATTCCAATCGTCCGGCGGCCGATGCGTCGCCGGCTCCTGGCACACGTACCCATGTGAACCTCCGTCACTCGAATCTGTCAGGGTGCGCAAAAACTCTGGGGCGCCGTCCATTCTCGGCCGGATCCCAAGCAAGTTCAAGACGCCGAGCTCTTGCCGCCGGTCCCCTCTGACCGCTGCTCGGAACCGCAAACCCTGCGAGCGGGCCTTCGTAGGAGTTCACGAAACCTCGAGCCCTCCTTCGCTTCCCGCCCCCACAGCCGCTCCTCAAACTGACGACAGACACGCCATGAGTTTGATTCAGGACCTTCGTTTCGGTATTCGCACCCTCAGTCGCCAGTGGTCGCTCCTGGCGGTCGCCGCACTGTCTCTCGGCCTCGGAATTGGTCTCAACGTCGCCATTTTTGCCATGGTGTACGCGCTACTCCTGCGTCCACCCGAGGTGCACGAACCCTCGAAACTGGTCAACGTCTACAACATCAAAGAAGGCACCGGGGATCTCAACCCGAACTCCTACCAGGACTATCTGGACCTGCGCGCGCAAACGCAGTCGTTCGAGGACCTGGTGGGGCATTCGATGGCGCTGGCCAACCTCGAGGTCCAAGACCAGCCGACGCTCCAGATCGGGAACCTGGTCACTGACGGCTATTTCGAAATGCTCGGGGTCGGCGCTCATCTCGGCCGCACCTTCGCGCCCGAAGAGCACGAAGCCATTGGCGCCGCACCCGTGCTGATGCTCGAGCACTCTTTCTGGCAGAAGACGTATGACGGCGATCCAGAAATCGTGGGCCAGGCGTTGCGAATCGGAGGGGTCGAGTTCGAAGTCGTCGGGGTCACTCCACCAGGCTTCACCGGCCTCATCCGAGGCCTGCAGCCCACCTTCTTCGCACCAGCGATGATGCTCCAGCAGGCGACTCCCATGGGTGAGATCGTGACCGAGGGCCGCAACCCGGGACTCGACGAGATCCAGTGGCGCGGCTATCGCTTCATGACACTCGTCGGACGGTTACGTGACGGCGTCAGCTTCGAGACTGCCGAAGCCGAGGTGGAGACCCTGACGAGCAACCTGGCGAGCACCTATCCCGACACCAACAGCGCGCGGCGCAGCCAGCTGCTGCGCACCTCGAGCGTGCGCTTCGATCCCGATGTCGACAGCGTCCTGGTACCTGGAGCCGGCGTCTTGCTGGGACTCGTC
>JANQPS010001340.1 GCA_028285365.1 Thermoanaerobaculia bacterium
CGAGCGAACTTCCCAGACCATTGGCCGAATCCGCAACCAGGACGTGACTGGGCCCCAACAGCTCTTCGCGAATGGCCAAGGACTCGCGATGCGCGCTCACAGCTTCGTCCAAACGGCCCAGCTCGATGAGCGCCCAGCCTCGGTTCGCCAGCTGGCTCGCCGCCTGCGTCGAACGCTCACCATGAGCGGCTCGCTCGACCGCAAGCGCACGGTCAATGAGTTCGAGACTCGCATCGAATCGGCCGCGTTCGTAAGCCAAGGCTCCCTGCTCGGCAAGCACCTCGCCAAGCTGCGACGCAGTCTCAGGTGACTGCGCTGCGCTGACTTGGGCAGCCGCGAGCAACTCTTCAGCCTCATCGAGCAGCAACAAATTGCGATGAACCGAGGCGAGCGTCGTCAAAACCCTGATCCGGACGTCAGGCTCGAGGTCCGTGGCAGCCAGGAGCCTCTCGCGTCCGCGTTCGAGAATCTCCGAAGCGGGTATCTGATCGACCGTACGGGTTCGTGGATCGACGCTCTGAAAGACGCCTTCCAAGAGCTCGGTGACCTGGTCCGAGGTCTCGGCTTCCGCCCTGGCGGAGAGTTCGGCCGCTCGGGCCCGGTCGCGCTCGCTGGCCAACCTCACACTGAGCCCACCAAGTCCGACGACGAGTGCCACCAGCGACACGCTCGCAATCGACGCGAGCGCCACCGCGAGCCGGTGTCGCCTGACGAACTTCCCCACTCGATAGACGAGCGTGTCGGGCCGCGCGGCGACCGGTAGTCCGTCGGCAAAACGCTTGAGGTCGTCGGCGAGCTCGGAGACAGATCCGTAGCGTCGCTCGGGCTCCTTACGCAGCGCCTGAAGCACCACATTGTCGACGTCTCCTCTGAGTTCACGACTCGAGACCGGGAATCGACCGGAGTCCGCCTCCAGCTCCGCAAGCGACTCACTCGGGGGCCTCGGCTGCTGATGGCCGACGACTCTCTCCACGTCGAGGAACAAGGACGACTTCAGCTCGTAGGGACGTTTGCCGACCATCAGCTCGTAGAGCAGGACGCCAAGCGAGTACACATCGCTCGCCGTCGTCACCGGCTCGCCCCGGACCTGCTCTGGACTCGCATACTGAGGCGTCATGACGCGTTCGAACGTCGAAGTATGGACCTGGGTCAAGTCGCCCTCAGGGTCGACGAGCTTGGCGATACCAAAGTCCAGCAGCTTGGGCGTCCCGGACTCGGTGACGAGGATGTTGGCCGGCTTGAGATCTCGATGAACGATCAAATTGCGATGGGCGACCGCAACCGCTTCGCAGACCTTGACCATGAGCTCGAGGCGAGCCTGCATCCCCAGCTCGAGCCGCTCGCAGTACCTGTCGATGCGCTCGCCATCGACCAGCTCCATCACTAGATAGGGAGCCCCTTGCGGTGTCGCTCCCCCGTCGATCAGACGCGCGACGTAGGGGTGTTCCACTCGCGCGAGGATCCTTCGCTCGACCTCGAAGCGCGCCCGCTGTGAAGGCGACAGAACCGAGTGCAGAACCTTGAGAGCCACCACTTGGCGAAGGTCCGAGCTGCGTCGAACGGCGCGGTAGACGTCACTCATTCCGCCGCGGCCGAGCTGTTCTCCGACCTCGTAGTCATCGATGACTAGGCCCGTCAGCAGTTGGGCACCTTCGAGGTCCCGTCCTCCGTCGAGAACTTCGTCCGTCTCTGCCCAGTCTGCTGCCACGTCGGCCACGATCGAGGCCATAGGATCCTCGTCCGAGGTCGAATCGGCCTGGAGGAGGCTCAGGACGGCGGACCGCAGTCGAGCGTCGCCGCCACACAGCTCATCGAGTCGGCTCGCTCGGGCCTCAGAGGTGAGCTCCACGAGCTCCTCGAAGATGCGCCGGCGCAGTAACCACTCCTGACCTGCCACGTGGTGAGTGCCTCAGGATGACTCGGAGTCACTGAGGCGGTCGCGAAGGAACGCCTTGCCAACTCTGAGGTCGCGCTTGACCGTGGCAGCGGAGACCTGCAGAGCCGAGGCAACCTCGTCGTAGGTCAGACCGCCGAAGTAGTGCATTTCGAGAACGTCCGCGGCGCGCCGTTCCAGCTCACCGAGCTCTCCCAGAGCTTCGTCGAGCGCCAGAAGGTCACCGGAGCGATTGCCGCTCGCGGCGGCTCGATCCTCTTCCAAGGAAACCGGAGCTTCGCCGCTGCCACGCTTCTTGCGATTCTTGGCACGCGCATGATCGACGAGGATCCGCCGCATGGCCCGCGAAGCGATCACGAAGAAGTGCTTGCGATCTGCGAGGTCGAGCGAGCTCCCCGTCAACCGAATGAACATCTCGTTTACCAGTTCTGTCGCCTGGAGCGTATGGCCGGCCTCCGCGCGTAGGTGTGAGCGCGCCACCTTGCGCAGTTCGGCGTAGACCAGCGGCTCCATGGAGTCGAGAGCGCCGGCATCACCCTCTTGCCAGAGGCGTAGGAGCTCCGTCAGTTCGGTCGATTCGCTCACGCCGTCATCCTACTCGTGGCCAGGCCGCGTCTGACCTGGGAGCCGACCGTCACCTGGCACCAGTATCACGAGTCACCTGGCACCTGAAGACGCGACCACACGTCTCACGCCACCCCGCGACTACCGTCACCTGGCACCGCTGTCACCTGGCACCAAGGGGCCCTGGTCACCTGGCACCCGTCGGAGCGCAAGAAGCGTCAACGGGTCGGCGGCTCCCAAGATCCCTCGACCTCGTCACGCAAGAGTCGGCCGATCTCACCGGTAAGCCAGAGATAGTGATCCGATGGCAACGCGACCCCGTCCGCATCGAGCGTCAGGAAGTACTGAGATCGGGGAATCTGCGAAGCGTCTTCTGCTGCTTTGGCGATCGCGGTCGCCTCGTCGAACTCGTCGAACATCGCAACGAAGACACCAACGCCGGCCTCCTTGGCCAGGTATGCCTGTCGCCACAAGAAGCTCCCGGCCCGTCGAGGGATCAAGTTACGGTCACCTCCGTTCCAGTTGGACCACGCATGGCCGGGGTAGATCACGCGCTGGTAGCGCACCCCCAACGATTCGGCGTGGGCCCGATCGGGAATCAGAATCTCCTCCTGGTGAGCCTGCAGGTCGGCATCGCTCGAGTAGCGCCCCACTGACCAGGGTCGGATCATGTCGAACTCACGATAGACCGACTGCCATCCCGGCTTGGAATCGGCAACAGAGTTGCGCCAGTAGTAGGGAACCCCTCCGATCACGAAGAGTCCCCGGCCCTTCAGCCACCGGATCAGCTCGATGGCCCGACCCGGGTCTCCCGGACGATCAGAGAAGCCGAGTCCCCAGATCTCGACCACGGGCTTGCCGTCCTGTCGGACGTACCACTCGGAGGCCGTGAGACCGAGTCGCCCCTCGACGACGTTCGGCCAATCCCAGACGATTCGGTCGAGCCACCGGTTTTCGGGGGCTCCCGTGATGTCGTATGTGAGATGGAAGTAGCGCTGATGACGCTCCGCCGCCCGTCTGACCTTGAGCGCCATATCATTGCGAAACCGCCGCAGGCTACGGTCTTCCAGCTCGCCGACGAAGCGCTGTAGGGCGACTCCGTCGATACCGTACTGGCGCATCCAGCCAAAGTGGACATCGAGAACGCCGTCTCTGCCCGACGCAAACAGCCGCGACGCCCGCCCGTCACCCAGGGGGCCAAGTCCCGTTCGGAACGTATCGCTGCGGGCATACTCCCCCATGTCCGGGTACAGCTCGAAGGTCACGCGACCGGGGCGCGGCGCTTGGCCTGCGCTCCAGTGGCTCCAGCGGTCGAGCACTCCGTCACCGGGTGCCGTGAACCAGCCCTGATAGCCCGCCAGTACGAGCTCGACGAGCTCCCGACGTTCTGGCGCAGGGGAACTCGGAGGTTGGGGAACCGGTGACGGCGTCACCTGGCCCCCGCCACCAACGCGAATCGTCAGCTCGGGACTCTCGTCCCCGAACCACGCAACGCCTTCCCTGAGCATTTGCCACCGGAAGGAGTAGTCTCCGTCAGACGACGGTGCCAGGAGGCGCATCTCGAAGACCTTCGTGTCACCTGGCACCACTCGGTCTCGTCGACGCAGCTCGGCGCGGTTCTCGCCCCAGACCACGTTGTCGCGAGGCTCGGCGGAGCCAAGCTTGTAGCCGGCGCTGCGCGTCCAGGTCGACGTCCCCACGTTGCGCACCGCGATCCTAGCCGTCAGGCCGCGGTTCGGGCCCACGGACGACGGAACCTCGACCCCGACGATCAGAGCTTCATCCGCCTGCCCGAGAGCGGGCGCGGAGGTCAACAGCAACGCGGCGACGCTCAGCGCGGCACCCAGCCGCCGTGTGGTCCGACGACTGGGCGGCCTTCGCCCGGTCCAAAGCACGGCCGGCCTTCGACGTTCCGAGCGCTCTCGATCTGCCAGTCGCAGAACGGTAAGCCTGGTCTTCTTCAACACTACGATCCTCCGGTACCGGATCCTGCTACATCCGGTTAGCACCTAAACCGCCAAAGGAGCTCCAACGAGACCGTCCATCGCATCCTGCCGACCGGGTCACGATCGAGCCGGGAGACGCCGAGACCGAGGGCTTCGAGCTCTCCAGCTGACCACGGTGGACTGGTCGAGCGTCTCCGCGCAACGGATCCTAGAACTCGATGGCTCTGAGCTGACGGAAGCTCTTGGCGACCGAGTCGAACGGGTCGCCTTGAATGACGTCCTGCTCCACGAAGTGGTGTTCGATACCGGCTGTCTCGGCCTGCGCGAATATCCGTGCAAAGTCGATGACGCCACTCCCGACCTCGGTGAAGCCACCAGTGGAATCCATGTCCTTGACATGCAGCATCGGGAAACGGCCCGGCCATCGTTCGAAGTATGTGAGGGGATCGACACCCACCTTGGCAGCCCAGTACAGATCGAGCTCCATCACCATCGTCTCAGGGGCGATCTGAG
This sequence comes from Thermoanaerobaculia bacterium, assembly GCA_028285365.1. Classification (GTDB taxonomy): domain Bacteria; phylum Acidobacteriota; class Thermoanaerobaculia; order Multivoradales; family Multivoraceae; genus JANQPS01. Next base: position 4,918 of record JANQPS010001340.1, read on the forward strand.
TCAGGAGATAGTCCATTGGCAGGCGGCCTTCGAGCTCGATGAACTCGAAGTCGTGATTGTGGTAGCCGAGCTTGAGACCTGAGGCGTTACAGAGCTCACCAGCGCGATTCAGCACTTCCGCGTGTCTTTGATACTGATCAAACGTCTTGCGCTGGTTCGGCAGGAGATAGGCCATGACCAGGAAGTCGTGCCCCATCGCGAGACAGTCGTCGATGAGTTCTTGCGGTTCTTCGAGCGCGGCAATCTGGACATGAGTCGCTGGTGCGCTGAGTCCCGTGTCCTTCAGAAGCTGAGAGATCTGAGCCGGTGTGAGACCTCCATAGCCGGCAAACTCCACCTTGGAGTAGCCAATCTCGGCAACCCGCTCTACCGTGCCTTCGAAGTCTTCCGACATCGGCCCCCTGAGTGTGTAGAGCTGGATGCCCACCTCGTCGACACTCTTGGCCCAAGCAGCGCGTCCTCCCAGCGCCCCACCAATCAGCATCGCGGCGCCGGCTAGCAGCTCTCTTCGATCGACCTGCATCGAGTCGTCAGTTCTGCTGGGTCTACGGGCTGTCGTCATCGGTTTCTCCTCTCCGGGCGAGCAGTCAACGCACGCACGGGGCGCCCTCGCTCGCGACTCAAATCTCGACACAAGGGATGTAACGACCAGGCACTATGCGGTAGTTGAGCTCTTCTCGCATCCCCACTTCGGAGGTGAAGTAACCCGTGATCGTCAGCCACTTGAAAACGTCGAAGAAGTGCTGCTGATGGAGACGGGACGGATTCGTCGAGAACGACGAGCCGTCGCGAGCAGCAATCGCTTCGGTCTCGAGCTCACGCAGCAAGTCGTCCTGAAGGTCTTCTGAGAGACTCGAGAAGGAATCGCCATGCTGATCGCGTGCACGTTGCTGCAAGTTCTCGACACCGGACTCGAATGCCTGAGAGGCGGCTTCGGGAAACCAGCGCGCAAGCATGCGATCGATGAACCGCTCGACGCTCGCCGCGCGCGCGCCCGGGCTATCCGTCTCCGGCAGGATGCGCTCACACGCGTCTCCGAGGAGTGCCAGGTGATCGCCCGACAGCCGCTCAGGGTGCCAGGTGTCTTCCTGCTCTTGCGCAGTGCCAAGCGCCGTCCTCGAGTGCGTCGCGCCATGAAGCGCACGAAGTTGTGCCCAGGCCTGTCCTCCATCGACGCGCTGCAGCACGGTCAACGAGGCGCCGGCACCAAGCCAGGCCAATGTCCGTCGTCGATCCACCTGGTCATCCACGGCGCGAATTCTCTCACAACCAGGCGGTGCCAGGTGACCCGGTGACGGCTCGGTGCCAGGTGACCCGGTGCCAGGTGACGTCGGGAGACGTGCGATACGGTGGAGAACGAACCCAACTCGGAGGAGACCGCATGTCCCAGGCGACATCAAGTCATTTGCCACGCCGTCCTCTCGGCAAGACCGGACACTCCAGCTCGATCCTTGCGTTTGGCGGAGCGGCTTTGGGTGATGGCGACGAACGTCGTGCTCGCGAGGCGCTCGACCTCGCCATCCACTCGGGAATCAACCACTTCGACGTGGCCCCCATGTATGGGCAAGCCGAGAGCACGCTCGGCGCCGTTCTAGGCGACTATCGCGACGACATCCTTCTCGCGTGCAAGACTCGTGAACGCAAGCGTTTCCGAGCAGAAGCCGAGCTCGAACGATCCCTTTCGAGACTGAGAGTCGACAGCTTCGACCTGTATCAGGCGCACTCGATCGGCGGCCGACTGGACCTCGATCAGCTCCTCAGCCCGAAAGGCGCCCTCAGCCTCATGCAGGAGGCCAAACGCGACGGAACGATTCGCAACATTGGCATCACTGGCCATCATTGCGACGTTCTCAGGCAAGCCATCGAGGAGTTTCCGTTCGACACCGTGATGTTTCCGCTTAATCCTCTTCAGCTGTCGCTAGGAGACCCTGCCTCGGACTACCGTCCGCTACTCGCATCAGCGAGCAGTCGCGGCGTTGGCACCATCGGTATCAAGGCCATTGCCCGTCGCCCTTGGACCAACGGAGAACAACGTACCTATACGACCTGGTACGAGCCGTGGACAGATCGGCCGACAATTCAGCAGGCGCTTTCATTCGCGCTCTCCCACGACCTGGCGACGACCGTTCTGCCTTCCGACATCCGCCTGTGGCCCGCGATGATCGAGGCCGCCGACAGCCTAGACACCTTGTCAGCCGCTGAGATCGACGGCGTTGCAGAGTCTTGGCAGGAATCGAGCCCGCTTTACGTCCAAGAGGTCATTCCAGCACGACAAGCGTGGCAAGGAGCCTCGCCCGGCTAGCTCTACCTGGTGCCAGGTGACATGAAGGCGTCGCTTCGGCCGGCATCGGTCCTGGTCTCAGGTGCCAGGTGACCCCAGGCGCTGCTTCAAGAGACAGGACGGCGAAACGGAAGGGCTTTGCCTTTCTCGCGATACATGTCGTCGTCCGCTCTTCTCAACACGTCGGCGAAGGTCTCGTTGGGTTGGCGTAGTGCCACGCCGAGCGAGAAACTGCTGGGCGCCTCGTGCTCGGCATTGATCCGGAGTCGGCTCGCTATTCGATCGAGCTCCTCGACGCTCTTGAGCTCAACGATCAGTAGGAACTCGTCGCCACCATAGCGAACGAGGCGATCCTCGGCGCGTCCTTGGCGCCTGAGGAAGTGTGCAATGCCCTGAAGGACCCGGTCGCCTTCCTCGTGCCCAAACCGGTCGTTGACCTGCTTGAAATCATCCAGGTCGACGAGAATGAGTCCCCACGACGCGGTCGGTCGATCAAGGTCTTCAGCGATCTCATCGATGTAGCGCCGGTTGTAAGAACCTGTCAGCGGGTCGCGCACGCTGAGCTCGGCGAACTCCACAGTGCTCCTGTGCGCGTCCTCGATTCTCTCCTGCAGAAGCGCCTTGCGCTGCTGATCCATCAGCCGGAACTGTGCGAGCCGCGACAACGTGCGCCTGCGGGCGGCGTTGACCAGAACCGCGATCATCACGGCCCAGACCGCAAATAGGCCTTCGCGTCCCCAGTCATCGATCGAATAGACGTTGTAGCCCACCCAGAGCCAACCGACCGACATCGTTCCCAGGAACGCCCACATCCAACGTCTTTCGATGAACAAGACTCCGCCGGTCGCAATCACCAGGTAGACGCCTACGGAAAAGCCTGCGTCTCCAGTAGCCCTAAGGTGAACCAACATCGCCATGCCTAGAACGAGGGAAAAACCCAGGGTCGTCCGGTGCACGGCCTCCACGGGAACGGTCCACTCGTCGAGCAGCCAGCGGAAGACTAGAAACAGGAAGCCGCAAACTGCCACGGTGAGCTGCGGCATCAGGCGGTTCTCAGGCTCCAGGATCCATTGATCGCCGATGGCCTGTAGGAGGCACATGCCGCCGAGCAGCCCTGCCAGAATGGGCAGATTGGCCCGCGAGATCTCCTGAAGGGCCGAGCGAATCCGCTGCTGCGGAATGACCTCACCACTCAGTTCCCAGTCGCCAGGACTCTCTGTCGACACTCCGACGGGCGCCCGGACTCCGGCTAACCGATCGCTTGGTGTCCTCATGGCTTCGTCGCTTGCCAACACGTACCCCCAAAAAGAGCGAGTAGTTTGTCGCCTCAGCTGACCGGCGGGTCGATCAGTATGGCCGACCCGCAACGCAACAGCAAGGTGGCATCGGCTTGGGCTCGTCACCAATAGAATTGCTCGACCACTCGGCAAACCAGACTCGGCCCACTAGAGTTCTCGCCCCACCAGCACCCGTGCTTCGACGGGTGCCAGGGCCAGCCAGGTCACCTGGCACCATCCGTAGGGCGCTTCCGAGGGTGCCAGGTGACATCGCATGAAGGGGTCTCGACGATCACGCGCGATCTCGCCGCCCCAGAAGAACTTTCGTCTCACAACTCCACAAGCTCAAGATGCAGCAGACCATTGTCTTCTTTGCCCTCGGTGCCGCGCTCGTACTGTTCATCATGGATCGTTGGCGATACGACCTTGTGGCACTTTTTGTCCTCCTCGGACTCGTCATTGCGGGCATCATCCCGGGTGAAGAGGCCTTCAGCGGCTTCGCCCACCCGGCGGTCGTGACCGTCGCAGCCATCCTGATCGTCAGCCAGGGCCTTGCGAGCTCGGGCGTCGTCGACAGCATTGCAGCGGTCTTGGGCAAAGTCGGCAGTAGCCGCACCGCGCAAGTGGCGGCTCTCACGGCCGTCGTGACGGTGTGCTCGGCCTTCATGAACAACGTCGGCGCCTTGGCGCTGCTCATGCCAGTCGCGATCCGGATCGCAGCAGAAAACGACGATTCACCCTCGGTCCTGCTGATGCCGCTTGCGTTTGGCTCGCTTCTCGGCGGCATGACGACGCTGATCGGAACTCCGCCAAACATCATTATCGGAAGCTACCGCGCCGAGGTGAGCGACGCACCTTTTGGGATGTTCGACTACTCGCCCGTCGGCCTCGGAGTCGCAATCTGCGGACTTGCCTTCATCTCACTGGTTGGATGGCGACTGATTCCCCTGCGCAAGGGCCAAAGCTCCAGCGAAGCGATGTTCCGAATCCAGGAGTACACGACCGAGTTGGTCGTTCCACCAGACTCGCCGCACGACGGAAAAACTCTTCAGGACATCGCCGGAAGGACAAAGGTCGACTTCGTGGTGCTCGCGATCGTTCGAGCGAAGGAGAAGATCCTCGCCCCGTCTGCTCGCGTCGAGATACACGCTGGAGACCACATTCTCGTCGAAGTGGCCTCAGAAGACCTCGACACCATTCTGGAGGCCACCAGCTTCGTCCTCGCAGGGCAGCAATCACTCGGCGAGCTCGAAGCCAACGAGATTGGTCTTGTGGAAGCGGTAGTTCTGCCCCGCTCGCGGATGGTGGGACGCTCAGCACCGGACTTGAGGTTGAGAGCCGGCTTCGGGATCAACCTCCTGGCGGTATCTCGTCAAGGTCTGCGCATCGGGAAGCAACTCAAGCGGGTCGTCTTCCAGGCTGGGGACGTCCTGCTGATTCAAGGTGCAACGGGTGCAATCAACGACACGCTCTCTATCCTCGGCTGCTTGCCGATAGCCAGTAGGCCACCGGAACTTGAGAAGCGACGGCGACTCGTGCTCGCCATGGGTATCTTCGCGCTGGCGCTCGTCTGCCTGGTGACGCGTCTACTTCCCGCGCAGATTGCTTTCTCGGCGGCCGCACTTGCCATGGTCCTGACTCGACTGGTGAGACTGCGAGATGCCTATGCAGCTATCGACTGGCCTGTCGTAGTCCTTCTGGGTGCCATGATTCCCGTGGGTGGAGCCCTGGAGTCGACAGGGGGAGCAGCACTCATTGCTGAGCAGCTGACAAGAGTGTCCAGCGGTCTCCCGACCTTTGCGGTGCTCGCGATCGTCCTTGCCCTGGCAATGTTCCTTTCGGACATCATGAACAACGCAGCAACAGCTGTGATCATGGCGCCCATTGCTGTGAGTGTGGCCCAGGGAGTCGGCGGATCTCCAGACGCTTTCCTCATGGCGGTGGCCGTCGGAGCTTCGTGTGCGTTCCTCACACCCATTGGTCACCAGTCGAACACACTCGTCATGGGACCTGGAGGCTACCGTTTCGGCGACTACTGGCGTCTGGGGCTCCCCCTGGAGCTCCTCATCATCGTGCTGAGCGTTCCTCTCCTTGCCTGGATCTGGTAGCGCCGCCGATCCGGGTGCCAGGTGACAGCTGCAATCGGACGCTGACGACCCGCATTGTCGGTGCCAGGTGACCTTGAGGCGCGCGACAGGAGGACGGGTGCCCTCCTAGACTGGCTTCGGTCTCAGGACATAGATGGCAAAGTGAGACGGACACATGAGCCCTCGCTGGCCCAGGACCAACTCGATTTCCAGAGCCGACTCGATCAAGACACCGATCTGCGGATCGGTCAGGGAAGAACCTCGCAAGGCGTTGATCAGCGGCACGACGACGTTGCCATAGAGCGGTCGGTAGTCGACCACCTCGAAGTGATCCTTCAAGACCTCGTCAATGGCGGACGACCTGATCATTTCCGACGGATCCTCGAGCGCAAGCGGTGGCCACACGTCGGGAGTCCGACGGTCTTCGACCGGCGACTGACCGAAGAGGTACCGAGCGATTGCCAGATCAGCTTCGCTCCACTCGGTTCTAGACGGCCCAACATACTCGTAGACATAGGCGTAGCCGGGCCGGCCACCGCGGAGCCGAAAAGCCGTCCTGGAGAGCACGGCTTCCAAGTCATCGAGATGGTGAAGAACTCCGTGAAACATAGCGAGATCCAGAGTTGCGTCAGTCTCTTCCAGCCATGTCGCCGCATCGAGGCACTTGTAGTCGATTCGACCAGCTAGGCCCAGCTCTTGTGCTCGCTTCGTCGCCACGTCGATGGACTCTCGACTGATGTCGACTCCGACCGCAGCCGTTGCTATCCCGTGCTGGATCAGCTTGCGTTCGAGGTCTCCGACTCCACACCCGAAAGAAGCCGCGCGTTCAACAGGTAGTCCTGTTTCAGCCCCAAGCCAGCTGAAAAAGGCGTCGACGTAGTCGAGCTCGGAGTTGCCTGAGGCCCGGCGGTTGATCTCGGCTCTGATCTGAGGAACCGCAAGCCAGTATTCAACGTCCTCGCTGCGAGCGAGATTGGCTCCGTCCCAATACGCGGCTGCCTTGTTCCTTCCGGATTCGCCGAGAACGCCTCCCGCCGGGCCTGCTATCTCACCTCGGCGAACCCTCCCGAGAAGCTCCCGGAGCCTCTTCATGCCTCTTGGCCAACCACCGAGCTAGCTGCGACGCAAGAGATCCATGTGCTCCTTCGAGACACCTGGCACCGCCATGGTGGTGCGATCGACGACCCCGCCCCAACGCTCCACAAAGTGCGGCACGACCTGGCCTGGCTCACCAACGACGGCGAACTCCGCCAGGATCTCGTCTGTGATGAGTCCCCCCATGTCATCCCAAAGTCCCCGCTTCGACATGGCATTGAGTTCATCCTGTAGATCTCCCCATTCGTGTGCCTCGAGTACCGGTCGATATGCCGGTGTGGAGCCGTAGAAGGCGATTTGTTTGCAGACAGCTCGACGGCTTTCCGCGAATGCCTCCTCGGTCTCTCCGCTGACGACAAAACCCGGATAGCAAATCGAGAAGTCATCTCGCGATCGCCCGGACTTCTCCAGCCCGGCCGTGATTGCCGGAATGGTCGTCTGCTCCACGTAGCGCCTCGTGGTGAAGGCGTGCAGAATGATGCCGTCGGCAACTTCCCCAGCGACCTCGCTCATCAGAGGTCCGACCGCGGCCAAGACAACCCGGGGCGCACCGTGCTCGCTGTCTAGGGGTGTAAACATCGGAGTCATGAGGGTGTGCGTGTAGAAGTCGCCCCGAAAGTCGAGGGGTTCCCCGTCGTACCAGCACTTCCAGATCGCTCGCATCGCGGAGATGAACTCCCTCATCCGCCGGGCGGGGGAAGACCAGGGCATCGAGAACCTCTTTGTTATGTGCGGTTTGATCTGCGAACCCAGCCCCAGGATCAGTCGACCGCCAGAGAACGAATTCAGATCATGAGCCTGCGAGGCGAGGGTCATTGGGGATCGAGCGAACGCAACTACGATCGAGGTCATCAACTCGATCCGAGTACTGTGCTCCGCCGCCAATACGAGCGGAAGGAGAGGATCGTGGGAGGTTTCAGCCGTTATCGCACCGTCGTAGCCCTCCTCCTCCAACTTGCGAATCCTGCTGGGTACGCGTGCGAGCGAGTCGCTGATCAATCCCGAATCGACCTTCATGCTGCCTCCTAGGTTGGTCACCCAATGCTACTCGGCATGCCGGCCACCGACAGGAAGAGTTCCGCCTTGCCCACAACGCCGTCACCTGGCACCACCACGATGCCACGGTGCCGGCGCCATCGAGGCAAGGTGGTGCCAGGTGACAATGCCTCCGAGTCGGGCGAGTTTGTGAAGGGCATGGCTAGGACTCATCGTCTAGTACCAGTGATGGCTAGACAACCAAGAGGCCTCGTTTCAAACCGCTTGATCGAGGTCACCACACGTACCATTCAGGGGCGCTTCTTCCTGCGGCCCTCGCAAGAAACCAACGCCATCCTCAAGGGCGTCATCTCCAGAGCGCAAACACACGTCGACATGACGATCGTGGCCGCCGTTGCCATGAGCAACCACGTTCACTTCCTTCTCGTCCCTCGATCACTCGATCAGCTTGCAGAGTTCATGCGCTATTTCAAGTCGAACGTCGCCATCAAGCTCAACCCCAGAATCGGCTGGGGTGGAACTTTCTGGGCCAGCCGGTACTCGTCTCGAATCGTGTCCGATGAAGAGGACGCTCAGGTCGACCGACTCCTCTACATCCTCAAGCACGGCGTCAAAGAGAACCTCGTGGCCCGTCCTTCCGAATGGCCTGGTGTCAACGTGGCCCATGAACTGGCCAACGGCTACGACGACGTGATCGGCGGAGCGTGGAATGTGGACCAACCTGCCGCGGACCCACCGGAATCGCTCAGCTTCGTTCTATCCCCTCTCCCCTGCTGGAGCCATCTCAACCGTGCACAACGCTCCGAGAAGGTAAGGAGTCACGTCGAACGCATCGAACGGAACGGTCGTCGCAAGCGAATCGCAGAAGGCAAGAAGCCGCTCGGGACCAAGGACATCCTGTCTCAAGATCCCCAGCACAGGCCGGACGACCTGGTCTCATCCGCCGTGTCGATGTTTCACACCTCAAGCCGAGAAGCTCTGGAATGGCTTCAGGCGGAATGGTGCGCCTTCTTGAGGCTCTATCGAGAGGCCACAGATGCGCTCAAGCTTGGCGAGGAGCCACAGTTCCCGCCAGGTTGCTTCCCACCCGGTCTCCCCTATGTGCCAGAGAGCCTGCCTCCCTAGGGCCGAAGCGGTCGCCGCCCCATCAGGCCTCGTCGGCAACGAGATCGGCAGATGATCCAGATTGCTGGCGAACGACGCTCGATGCAAGTAGACCTCTAACGGCATCGCGCGCATCCTCGAGAAGGGTGTAGAAGATGGGCACGACCAAAAGCGTGAGGAGGCTGGAAGTCACCATGCCACCGATAAGCGTCAGACCGAAACTCTTGTAGCTCAGTCCCATTCTCATGGGTTCCCCAAGCGTCAGAGGAACCATCCCGCAGATCGTCGTCAGAGCCGTCATCATGATCGGCCTGAAGCGCCGCTCGGTGGCCAAGAGGAGCGCCTTCGCCCGATCTAGGCCCTCCTGTCTGAGCCGGTTGACATAGTCGAGAAGAACAATCCCGTTGTTCACCACGACCCCAATCAGGATGATCAGGCCCACCAAACCGAGGAAGTCGAGATCACGCCCGACCGCAAAGTGAATCCACGTCACTCCTAGATTGGCCAAAGGAATCGTGACGAGGATCGCTAACGGCAGCAAGAAGCTCTCGAACAGAAAACCCATCAGCAAGTAGACGAAGACAATCGACAATAGTGCGGCGAACGTCAGATTTCTGGCCTCGTCGGAGCCGAATCCGCGTGCCGTTCTTGCGCCGAAACTAACCCCTTCGGGAAGGTCGAGCCTCCCGATTGTCTGGTAGATCGCCTGCCGAGCTCCATCCTCTCGCCCTTCTTCGAGCTCGAGCGTGATGCGGCGTGCCGTCTGCTTGTTTCTACGGAAGATTCCGGTCGCGGCAGGTAGTTGCTCGACGTCAACCAGGGTCGACAATGCAACCGCTTCACCGGTGTCACCTGGCACCTCGAAATTGCCGAGTTCGGTCAGGCTCTCGCGATCTTCCTCTTGAAATCGAACGCGGACCGGAATGTCTCGTCCACCGTAGTAGACCCGCGGAAGCGGTTGGCCACGAAGGGCATACCCGACGACGCTCGCTAGTGCCATGGGATCAACTTGCTGCCGTTGCGCACGATCGCGATCCATCACGAGAGCCAGCTCGTTGGGCTGACGCTCAGTGGAGCGCTTCGCGCCGAGGACACCTGGCACCGCCTCGAGGAGGGTTTCGAGGTTCTCGGCGACCTCGCCGAGGATCACCGAATCCTCGCCATAGAGTGTGAGGACCTCGGTCTCGAGCTTGTCTTCGCTCTCGGCCTCGGACATGCGGCCGGTGTGGTACTCGACTCCGGGCAACTCGGGCAGAACCTCGAGGATGCGCTCGGTGATCTCCCGAACGGACAGCTTGCGATCGCTGTCAGCGGGGATCGCTCCCTGAATCTCCCCCCAGTTGCGCCGATGAAAGATCATGTAGAACTCGAGCCCGAGTTCCAGTTCGTTGATCTCGCCGATGCGCTCCTCTGCACGCCTGAACCACCGACTCGACTCCTCATAGGTCATGTTGTCGGGCATCTCGACCGAGATCTCGAAGAACGACATCTCGTCCTCGGCAATCGGCACGAGTCCGACGTGCTTGCCAGCAATGAAGTTGGTCAGCACGAAAGCCGCAACGAGGGTCAGGATCAAGTCCAGTCGACGTCTCAGGAAATAGCCCAGGACCGATGAATAGCCTCTCGCGAGCACTCCGAAAGTCCGCTCGTAGGCAGCGCGCAAGACCCCGTTGACGAGCTCTTGCACACGCTCCAAGCGAGACTGGCGACGCTCCCTGTGGTGTTCAGGCAGCGTCAAGTACACGGCCAGCGGCACGACTACCAGAGCCACGAGCAGCGAAGCCGCCAGCGACACGGAAATGGGAATGGCCAGACGCAGCAAGAAGAACTGTCCCTGCCCCTCCACCAGCGACACTGGCAAGAACACGACCATCGTCGTGAGGGTCGCCGTCGTGATCGCCAAGGCGATCTCGGAGGTCCCGCGAAGCGCCGCCTCACGACGGGAGCACCTCGTCTCACGATGAATCCGGTGGATGTTCTCCGCCACGACAACCGAGTTGTCGACGAGCAACCCGACCGAGATCATGAGTCCCAGCAGCGACAAGATGTTGAGACTCTCGCCGGCAAAGTACATGGTCACCAGGGCGACCACCATCGAAAGCGGAATCGAAAGCGCGATGATGAGACTCATGCGCAGTCGACGGAGAAAGAAAAACAGGACGATCATCGCGAACATGGCGCCAACGCGACCGCTGTCCAGCAACGTCGAGAGCGACTCGCGGATGATCGACCCCTGATCCATGATCATGTCGATCTCGGTCCCCTCGAGCCTGGGATTCTCTCTAAGCTCCTCGATCACGCCGTACACGCGCTCGGCAACCTCCAGGGTGTTGGCGTCGCCTTCTTTCATCACCGCCAACGCATAGGCTGGCCTCGAGTTCACCCTGACGCTGTACTCCTTGTCGGGCTCGTCGTAGGTGATCGTCGCGATGTCCGACAGCCTGACCGACGGTGCCACCATCAGTTCGCGCACCGAATCGGGCTGAGAGAAGCGTGCCACCGAGCGCAACAGCAGCTTGCGATCTCCAGACCGGACATGGCCACTCGCCATGGTGAAGTTGTCGCGTGCCAGGTCCTGAGCGATCTGGTAGATGTTGAGACCCGCGGCCGCAACTCGCTCTCGGTCCAGCTCGATCAGGATTTCCTTCGGTTCGAGCCCGTTGGCTTCGACACCCGCCACGCCGTCGATGCGTTCGAGGGGCAGGACGATCTCGTTTTGGATGAGGTCGTAGACGTCGCTCGTCCCCTCCTCGAGGGTCAGCCCAACCATGCCGACCGGGATGCTCGAGTCGTCGTCCTTGCGCACGAAGACCTGTTCGAGATCTTCGGGAAGACTGACCCTCGCTCGCTCCACGCGGTCTCTGACCTCGCGGTATGCGACATCCATGTCCGTGCCGTGCTTGAAAGACAAGAAGACCTGACCGTAGCCGGTGCGCGCGATCGAGAACATGTTGCTCAGACCGCCAACCGTCGAGATCTCCTCCTCGAGCGGCAGAACGACCTTGTCGAGCACCTCCTGCGGCGGTGCATCCCGCCAGGGGGCCGCTACCCTGAGGAACGGCTCTGAGTATCCGCCCGGGATGAGCTCGAGGGGTATGGAGACCAGCGCCACCACACCCAGCACCGCCAGCGTAGCCACCAGCATCAGCACCGTGATCCGACGATCCAGCGAGAATCGCGGCAGGAGGCCGGCACCAGCCGAGAACCGGCCAATCTCCGTGGAGCCTGCACTTTCGGTAGCCTCCGGGCTCGACGGGTCATCCTGCCGAGCGGCCTGCTCCTCAGACAGCGGTCGATTCGAGTGGTCGTGTTCGCCCATCGTCTCGTCCTCAGCGCGCCGCCGAAGGCGCCCCGACTACCGCTGGATCCACCTCATCGAGCGACCCGGTGGCGCCAGCTCGATCACTCACCCCGTCACCAGAGCGGGCTCTCTGCCGGCCAAGCAGCCGTCCCTGCAGCGAGTCGACCAGGAGATAGATCACCGGAATGATCAGCAGCGTCAGTCCAGTTGACGTCACGAGTCCCCCAATGACCGCCAAGGCCATTGGAGTTCGAATCTCCGCACCCTCGCCAAGGCCCAGGGCCATCGGCAAGAGTCCCAGCGCCGTCGTCAGCGTGGTCATCAGAATTGGTCTCAGCCGCACCGTGCCGGCGGTGACGATCGCCTCGACGCGTTCGAGGCCGCGAGCCTTCAGGCGGTTGATGTAGTCCACGAGCACGATGGCGTTGTTGACCACGATACCGGCCAACATGATCATGCCCAGGAAAACAACGATCGAGAGGTTGACGTTCAAGACCCACAACGTCAGAACGGTCCCGAAGAAGGCCAACGGGATGGTGAACATGATGACCAGCGGGTGCAGCAACGACTCGAACTGAGCCGCCATGATCACGTAGACCAGGAACACCGAGAGAGCCAACGCCAACCACAGGCTGTTGCTGCTGCGCTCCCACTCCTGACTCTGGCCGGCAACGATAAACGTCATGTCGTCCGGCCAGGTCACCTCGCTCGAGAGCACGGCTTCGATGCGCTCGACGGCCCGCGACAGCGATGCTTCTCCCAGGTTTGCCTGCACCAGGGCAACCCGGCGACCATCGACACGACGCACCTCGGAAGGTCCTTCTCCCAGCGAAACGTCAGCTACCGCAGCGAGCTTGATCGGCAACTCGTCACGCGGATTGACGACGAGACTCTCGAGTTGATCCACAGACGCGCGATCCAGCTCGCCGAGCCGCACGACGATCGGCACGCGACGGTCCCGCAGATTGAAGAGCGTGGCCTCTGCTCCCTTGACCTGGTTGCGCACCATCTGTGCCACCTCGGCAATGTTGAGCTCATAGCGTGCCAGCAGGTCACGGTCGTAGCTGATCTGGATCTCCGGCGCACCGCGCTTGAGGGTCGTCTCGACGTCGGCGAGCTCCGGCATACTGCTCATGATCTCTTCGACTTCCGCAGCCTTGCCGCGGAGTCGGTCGAGGTCCTCTCCATGGACCTCGACCTCGATGGGGTTCTTGAAGCTGAACAGAACCGGTCGGGTGACCCGGGCGTCGAGATCGGGAATCTGGGCGAAGCGGCTCCTCAAACGCGCCACGAGCGCGTCTTCCTTGTCGCGCGAGCCGTCCGCGAGAAGCACCTTGAAGCGCGCCGTATGCTCGCCTTCGTCCGAGCGCTGGGCTGTCGTGGGGTCGTAGCCGTAGGTGACCAGGACCGACTCGATATCCGACGCCTCGTCGACGATGGAACGCTCTACCGGAGCCAAGATCCGCTCCGTCTCTTCGAGGGGCGTACCGACCGGCAGCGCCACCTCGATGGTGAACTCACCCTGCCGCACCTCTGGCAACAACTCGGTGTCCAGACGCTGCAGTATCCAGCCCGCTGCGAGCAGGGTCGCCAGCATGAGGACGAGAACGGCCGCTGGCCACGCAAGGGCCCGCCTGAGCAGAGGCTCATAGACACTTTGGACGATGCGCAGCGCGCGTTCGGTCAGAGCAAGTGGCCCCAGCGTCAAGAGGCGAAACACCCGAACGAGAATCGGCGTGAGAGTCGCTCGCAGGACAAAAATCAACAGGAGCACGATGCCGACGAGGATCTTGCCGACGAGCTCGAGGACCGACGACACCACGAATCTGAGCCCCAGAAACGCGAACGCAACGGCACCTGGCACCCATCGCGGGGACTGCGAGCCGATCCAGGCTCTCGTCCGCGATGCGTCACCGCGCAGCTGCTCGAGCGAGGCGTAGCTTTGCAGGCGAGGAGCTGTTCGAGCCTGGCCTGCGGGATTCCACGACCCGCGACTCGCCAGCATCGGAATGAACAGCAGCGCAACCGCCAAAGAAGCCAGCAGCGACACGACGACGGCAAGTCCGAGATCACCAAACGCCTGTCCCGCAATACCTTCCACGAAGACCATCGGGAAGAAGACCGCAATCGACGTGAAAATGGACGCAATCACTGCGGATCGCACTTCGACCGCGCCCCGCCTTGCGGACTCGACGCGACCGTCGCCTTCTTCGCGACACCTGAAGATCGATTCCAATACGACGATCGACGAGTCGACCAGCATCCCGACGCCGAGTGCCAGACCGCCGAGCGACATGATGTTCAGGGACACACCCAACGACGACATGGGTGCAAACGTCATGAGCAGAGAGATTGGAATCGAAACCGCGACAAACAGCGTGCTCACGAGATTGCGCAAGAACAGATAGAGCACCAGCACCGCAAGAAGTCCACCGAGAATGGCGGTATTGCGAACTTCGTTGATGCTCTGTTCGATGAAGACCGACCGATCCGCAACCACCTCGAGCCGGACCCCTTCATCCCGAAACAGACGCGTTGCCAACGACCCGGAGAACACTCGACTCCGCGCCTCGGACAAGGAGCGCTCTTCGTCCGCGTCTGAGCCGCCTGCCTCGTCGGATTCGACCACGACCTCGCCAACTGCGGCTCTGACACTCTTGGCCAAGGAGACCATGTTGGCGTCAGCCTCCTTGTAGACGTCGAGCTGAACCGAGTCGAAACCACCAGTGTGCGTGGCGATCTGGCGCTCTCGGTGCGAGCGCTTGACGACGGCAAGGTCGCGAATCCGCACCTCGCGACCGTCGATGGTAGCGACTACGGTGTCTTCGATCTGTTGGAGGTTGGTGTACTCGTTCACGGTCCTGACCATGAACTCGGTGCGGCCCTCGGTCAGCGTTCCGCCAGCGACGTTGATGTTCTCCTGACTGAGTCGATTGATCACCTGCTGCGCCGAGAGTCGGGTGCGCTTCAGTGCTTCGGCGTCGAGAAGGACGTGAATCTCCTCTTCGAGCCCCCCTCTGACCCTGACGGCGGCCACCCCTTTGATGGGCTCCAAAGCGCGCTTCACCTGTAGCTCCGCGAGACGACGGAGACGGCGCAGTCCCTCCTCTCCCGCGAAGCGCTCGCCTTCTCCACTGAGACTCAATTCGAGCACCGGGTCCAGCGACGGGTCGAAGCGCAGGATCAGCGGACGCTCCGCCTCGCCGGGGAGACGTACCAGATCCAGCTTCTCGAGCGTGTCCTGGATCGCATCGCTCATCTCGGTGTCCCAGGAGAACTCCAGGATGACGTCCGAGATACCGGCGCGCGACGTACTGCTCATCCTCCTGAGGCCACCGATCGTCCCCAGGGATTCCTCGATACGCCGGGAGATGTCGTTCTCGACCTCTTCCGGGGCGGCCCCGGGATACTCGGTGCGTACCGTCAGGGTCGGGTAGCTGAGCTCGGGCATCAGCGTGACCGGCAGACGCTGATACGAGAGCGCACCGAAGGTCACCGCAGCCAGGAAGATCATCAGCACCGCGACCGGGCGACTCGTCACGAAGCTGCCTGGGCCACCTCGTCCAGCAGACCGCGCCCCCTCATCGTTCGAGCGCAGCTGATCCGGGCTCTGCTCTGGACTCGACTCGTGAGGGCCCGTGCCCTCGGTCTCTCGGTTCTCAGTCGTTGGGGTCACAATCGTGTCTCCTGGACGAGTCGCAGCGGTCCGTCAGCTGGCGCTCGATGAGGCGACACACTGCGCCGGACGCGATCGGCCGTTCGGCAACAGCTCGCCTTTGAAAGGTTCGGTTCAGGCGCAGCCTGTCCAACCGTCGACGATCGTAGCGATCGCTCAACAGGCTGGCCGTCATCCCACGAGCGCCCGATGGGTCAGTTGCCGAGTCGCTCACGCGCCATGGCGAGTTCAGCCTCGGCGCCGCTCCCGAAGGTCTTGAGTGCTTCCTGCATCTCGAGCAGCCGAACTTCCGCACCGTCCTTGAGGCCAGCCTGTCCCGCGACGACGATCAAGTCGCCGTCACTCAGCTTGCTGTCTACTCGCACGAACAGCCGATCTTCGAGAGTAGGTTCGATCAGCAACCGCTCGACGAGATGCCGATCTGCACCCTGCTTGGCGCTTGCCCGGTACACGAAGACCTGATCCTGGTCGTATACGAGAGCACGCTTGGGAACCAACAGAGCGTCGTTGTCGACCGCGACGACGAGCTCAGCTTCCACGTACATGCCGGGCCGGAGGCCCTTCTTGTCGTCGATCGAGAGGGTGATCTTCACCGTTCCGCTTCGCGAGTCGACCGTCGGCGCAATGCGCTCGATGCGCGCAGCCCGAGTCTCGTCGCCGAGGGCCTCAGACATCAGGCGAGCGCCCTGGCCGACGAAGAGATTCACCAGTTCCTTCTCGGGAACGTAGACGCGTGCCACCAGCGACGAGAAGTCGACCAGATCAAAGAGGTGCTGGTTGACCTGCACGTAGTCGCCCAGGCTGACCATGCGAGCCGTGATGACGCCAGCCAGCGGAGAGCGGACAGTCGCGTAGCTCAGCTCGCGCTCGGCATCGCTGACGGCGATCTCCAGCTGCTCTTTCTCGTACGTGGCCTCGGAGAAGGCTTGTTCGGAGATGAGTTCCTGTTCGAAGAGCTTGCGCTGTCGATCGTACTCGCGCTCGGCTTTGGCAAGCTGGCTCTTGGCTTTCGCGATAGAACTGCGCTGCTCCTCGTCCTTGAGTCGAAGCAGCGGCTGGCCCACGGTCACGCGGCTGCCCTCTTCGACGAGCAACTCGACGACCTGTCGAGCAGCTTCGGAGTAGATCTTGACCTCGCTCTCAGCTTCGAGGTTCGTGGAATAACGCAGAACCGACTCGATGCCACCGCGGGTGAGCGGGAAAGCCGCCACCGCCATGACGTCATCGGCATCATCTGGAAGAGCGACGTCAGTTTCTGACGCCGGCTCCGAGGCGATCGCCGCGCCGTCGGCTGGGCCGCAACCAAGCGCGAGGCCGCTGGAGAGGATGAGGATGGCCAGGCCGAGCCACGCGAGCACCGCGCGCTGGGACGACATCAGGCGACCGGCAAGACTCTGATTGCTATTTGGAAGACTCATCGTGTTCTCGTCAAACCGCTCTTGGCGGTGGTGTAGAAGCTGGAGACAAAGCTGTGAGGGACGGCCGAGGCCAGAGTCGCTTGCCGATCGCTCGGAAGCTACTGAGATTGCGCTGCCGAGTAGCCGGCACGGCGTCTCAACTCCGGCATCTGCAATGACTACGCCGCTGGCACGCTGCTTGTTTCCTGCTCGTTCGCTCGAACCTCTACGAAAGATGTGCGACAGAGGTCAAAAGGCCTTTCAACCAGCAATTCCAACCAGCAATGGAGCGCCGGGGACCGACGATCCAAGAAGCGCCCGGGAAAAGCCTCTCGGCAAAGCCGTAGAGCTCAGTCCGAGCCGACAACGATTCGACATCGAGTGGACACTGAGTCGGCATCGAGGCGACCAGCACTCGACACCGACGCGCGACAAGCCGTCTCCGTCATCCTTCGATGCAAGACTGGCGCCCACATGAGCGCGGCAACTCCGGGAATCTGGGGGCAACGGTCACCGAGGACAGGCGACCTGGTCCTCACGCTCCTTCGACGCTGTGGCGCTCTCGGGGCAGGTCAGCGCAACATCGCGTCGCGCCACGCCAGCGGTCGGCCTACCCTAGAGGTAGCCTCGCAACGAACCTTGCTGACGAACCTAGCGGACGGACCTTGCTGACGGACCCAGCTGGCGAACCTTGCTGAGGAGTCTACGCAGCGGCCGATGACCGTCAGGGACATCGACACCCTGCCGCTGACAACCCTGCCGCTGACAACCCTGCCGGCGACTGCAACTGAATGCTGCCGACCTCGTCAGCCTACTTCTTCGAACCGTACTTGCGACGGAACTTCTCGATCCGCCCAGCGGTATCGACGAAGTGCTGCTTTCCGGTGAAGAAGGGATGGGAGGCTGAGGAGAGCTCCAACCGAATCTCGTAGTGCTCGACGCCGTCGATCTCTCGTGTCGTGTCGCTCGTCATAGTGGATCGCGAAACGAACTCGAAGTCCGCACTGGGATCGACGTAGACGACGGGGTGCAGCTCGGGATGGATGTCCTTCTTCATGTCACTTCTGCCTTAGATCTCATCGGGCCCGAGAAGCCGGAGCCCATTGCGAGGAACCGATTGATTGGTGGCTGACTATCGACGACTGAGAAGCAGACTCCCCGACCATGGTGACGGAGCTTGGCTCGTTCTCAGTACGAAATCGCTTGGGTTGTTGTCTAATCGTGAGCGAACAGTTCAGTGCAGACCTGATCGCTCAGACTTGATAGCTCGGACTTGATAGCTGGATCCGGAGTCGTTCGCCGTCGTTGCTTCTCGAGTTGCCACGCGGCAAGTCCGCACTCGATGAGTGCCACCAAGAGGCCACTCGCGGACCACCACAGACTACCGGTGAGCGCGAGCTGAGCGCACGTCTCCCGAACTCCAAGGCTACCACAGATCGGGTACCCGCTCACCTTTCAGAAGACTCGCCGCATAGGCGCCAGCGGCGTCCGGCACGGCTCGGAATCGGTTGCGGGAGCGTGTTATCTTGCAGCGAATCCGAGCTGTCACTCTCGTCTTCTCCGGGACCCAGCCACTCCTCTCGTCGAACCCGGTGCCTCCCGGGCCCGGCTAGGTCCCGCGAAGCAGTCCGTGGCGGTGACACGGATCACCGCAAAGGAGAACCGATGCCCTCCGAAGTGTCTCATCTTCGCTACTCGACTCCCAAAAACCTGCTTTTCGTCATCTCCTTGGCGCTGTTCGTCACTCTTAGCGTCGGACAACTCGCCGCTCAGGGCAGTGCCCGGGACTACGTGGCTGACGAGGCCAACGAGACCGTCCCACCCGAGCTCATCGACGACCTGGAGTTCGAGTCGCTCAACTTCTCGCGCGGAGGACGCTCGACGGCCGTCGCTGGGGTGCCAGGTGACCCGCTCACCTACTACTTCGGTGCTACAGGTGGCGGCGTCCGTCGTCTT
>JANQPS010001342.1 GCA_028285365.1 Thermoanaerobaculia bacterium
GGCCTGGGCGCGCTGCCGAAGCTCCCTCGTCGTCTCCTCGTCGATCAAGACATCGTCACGGGGCGAAACGAAGTCGCGCTGCGCGATGTCGCCCGTCTCGACCTCTTGTGGCAACCAGGATCCCTCGGGAGCCAACAGCCAGCTTCCGACGAGAACAAAGGCCATGACCCAGAACCACTCGCGTTCCAGCAGGCGACTCCAAGCCTCCGACAGATGCCAGCGGCTCAGAGGACCAAGCCCGCGAGAGCGGCGTTTCGAGCCCGAAGTCTCACCGGCTGCCGACTTGCGCGCGGCTTTTCTCACCGGCGATCTCCCGGTTTCGCCGTCTCGTCGCTCGGCTGCGCACCCTGCTGGACATTCTGCTCGGCTTCGTACCGACTGTAGGCGGTCACGATTCGCTGGACGAGCTCATGCCGGACGACGTCTCGTTCGTTGAACTCGATGAACGCTACCCCGTTGACTTTGCGCAGCACTCGCTGAGCTTCGCTCAGACCGGACACTCTGCTCGCCGGCAGGTCGACCTGGGTGATGTCTCCGTTGACCACGGCCTTCGATCCGAGTCCGATGCGCGTCAAGAACATCTTCATCTGCTCAGGCGTAGTGTTCTGGGCTTCGTCGAGAATGATGAAACTGTCGTTGAGTGTCCGGCCCCGCATGAATGCCAGCGGCGCCACCTCGATGACCTCCCGCTCGATCATCCGGCTGACTCGCTCGAAGCCGAGGATGTCGAACAGAGAGTCGTACAAGGGGCGTAGATACGGATTGACCTTCTCTGCCAGGTCTCCGGGAAGGAAACCGAGTTTCTCGCCAGCCTCGACCGCCGGTCGCGCCAGAACGATTCGTCGCACATGTTTGGCCTTGAGCGCGGAGGCGGCCATGGCCACCGCGAGATAGGTCTTGCCGGTTCCCGCAGGGCCCACCGAAACCACCAGATCGTGGTCGAGCATCGCTCTCAGGTAACGCCGCTGATTGAGCGACCTGGGAGCGACCAGTCGTTGGGCGCTCTCCAGCAAGCCGTCACCTGCAAAAAAGTCGACCAGAGAGGTCTCCGGGGCGTCCTGGAGCACCCGAATTGCGGTGCGTAGATCGCTCTGAGAGAAACGGTAGCCCCGTTCGACCAGCTCGCCGACGTCTTGCAGGAGACGACTCGCTGGGCCGGCACCCGGTCCTCGGACGCTGACCTCGTCGCCACGGGCGGTCACCTCGGCGTCGAGCGCCCGCTCGAGCAGCCGCAGTCCCTGATCGTTCGTACCCCCTACCAGGCGCAGAGCCTGTTCACTGAGAGTGAACGACTTGGTCTCGGAAGCGGGTTCAGCCGTAGTCATAAAAGCCACGTCCAGACTTGCGGCCCAGGTGCCCGGCCTGGACCATCTGCTTGAGCAGAGGCGGCGGCGCAAACCTGGTCTCCCGGTACTCGTCGAACATGATCTCGGCGATGTTGTAAATGGTGTCGAGTCCAATGAAGTCGAGCAGAACGAACGGCCCCATCGGATGGCCGCAGCCCAGCTTCATCCCCTCGTCGATGTCCTCGAGCGAGCCAAAACCGTTCTCGTAGGCGCGAATCGCATCGAGCAGGTAGGGCACCAGCAGTCGGTTGACGATGAAGCCGGAGTTGTCCTTACACTCGATGGAGCGTTTCCCGAGAGACTCGACGTAGTCGCTGACTCGCGTGACTGTGTTCGGATCGACCATCAGGGTCGTCACGATCTCCACCAGCTTCATCACCGGTACCGGGTTGAAGAAGTGGATACCGATGAACCGGTCGGGCCGCTGCGTGCTTGCCGCGAGCTGTGTGACGGTCAATGACGAGGTGTTCGATGCGAGGATCGCAGCAGGTGAAAGGTGATTCTCCAGCTCGGAATAGAGCGCGGTCTTGGCGTCGAGATCTTCGACGATGGCCTCGATGACGAGGTCACAGGCTGCCAGCTCGGCAAGGTCCGTCGTTCCGACGATGCGACTCGTCAGCGCCTCCCCTTCCTCTTCGCTTCGCTTGCCTTTGGCCACGGCACGATCCACAGATTGACGAATCGCCTTCAGACCACCGTCGAGGAGATCCGAGTTGATCTCGCGTACGACCACCTGATAGCCGGAGGCCGCCGAGACCTCCACGATCCCGCGTCCCATCAATCCGCAACCTACGACCCCAATCGTCTTCACAGCGACTCCTCAAAACGGCTAGTGGTGGCATCGACCAACTGCCTCGGCTCCAGACCGGTGACGACAATCGCACGTCGCCCAGGTCCGCGTCGATACAGACGAAGTGTAACGGCACCATCGACCTGATCGGGCATCCGCTCTGGCCACTCGATGGCCTTGATCCCTGGCCCCGCCAGGAGCTCGTCGAGGCCGATCTGGACAACTTCCTCAGGTTCAAGGCGATAGAGATCGATATGCGTCACGCTGGAGCGCTCACCCTGATAGTGATGAATGAGGGTGAAGGTCGGAGATTGCACCTCGGCCGGGTCGGCCCCTGCAGCCCTCGCGACCCCCCGCACCAAGACCGTCTTGCCCGAGCCGAGGTCTCCTTCGAGCAGCAAGATACCGTCCGGCAGAAGCGCCTCGCCGAGACGCTGGCCCAGCTCCTCAGTCTCCAGCTCGCTCGCCGAAGACAGCTCGACCTCTTGCTGCCCAGCGCTGGCTGCGGAGTTCTCGTCAGCCACTGGTTACACGCTCCC
>JANQPS010001344.1 GCA_028285365.1 Thermoanaerobaculia bacterium
AGTCTGCCGTACGGGTCCGATGAGGTCAGCAGGCGGCACGCCGCCTTCGATGAAGAAGGCCAGGCTGTTGGGCTCTTGCTGGCCTGCCGGGAAGTAGAGCATGCCCTGGTTCTCTTCGTCCGCCCCCGAGTCTCTGGTATCGCCGACGACACCGACGATGGTTCTCGCTCCGGAGAAGAACTCGAGACTCTGACCAATCGGGCTCTCGGCGCCGAAGTGCCGCTCGGCTAGCTTGCGGTTGATGATCACCGTTCGCGGTCCTTCGGCGTGATCGGCTGTCGTGACGCCGCGTCCCTCCAGGATCGGGATGTCCATGGCCTGGAAGTAGCCCGCCGTGGCGATCCGGAACTCCGACACCCCTTCATCAGGGTCCCCGCCGGGAGGTCCGTAGTACGTCCCCGAGTAGCCGTCGTTGGGGAGGTGGTCCGAGGCTCCCACGCTAGTGACCGGAGGGAGTGATCGGAGGCGCTCGGCGAACGTGTCGAAGAACTGGAGCCTCGCCTGAGGGTCCGGGTACTGGGTCTCTGGCAGGTTCACTCTGACGGCTACGACATCGGCGCTGTCGAATCCCAGCTCGATGCGCGACAGCTCCATGAGCCCGCGCGCGAGGAGGGCGGAGGAGACGAGCAGTGCCAGCGACAGCGCGACCTCGGCGACCACGAGTCCGGTCCGGAGTCGGCCGCGACTTCTTCCGCCTGCCACTCTGCGTTCGTTGGACAAGGTCATGGACTCGTCGGGACGCGAGCTCTTGAGCGCTGGAAAGATCCCGAAGACGAGGCCGGATGCGACGCTGACGAGGAGGGTGAGTACGAGCAGTCGGCCGTCGAGCGACAGCTGCGACGGCATCCCGACGCTCCCCACCATCGCCTCCAATGCCCGGACTCCGAAGAAGCTCACCACCAGGCCGGCGAGGCCGCCTAGCAGCGAGAGCAGAATCGACTCGGTCAGGAGCTGGCGAATCAGCCGATGGCGCGAGGCGCCCAGAGCGCGCCGCACAGACACCTCGCCGCTCCTCGCCGTACCCCTCGCCAGCAGGAGGTTGCCGACGTTGGCGCACGAGATGAGGAGCACGAGTGCGACGGCGGCACCGGCCAGCAGAGCGCCGCGACGAGTGCCCTCATCGAAGAAGTCGTCGCGCAGCGGAATCATGCGCGCGCCGAAGCCTTCGTTGTCTTCGGGATAGGCACGCTCGAGATCGGCAGCGATCGTCTGCAGCTCAGCCGTTGCTTGCTCCATGGAGCTTCCGCTCGTTAGCCGACCAACCACTCGCATCGACCGTGTACCGCGCTCTGCGTCCGGGTCGTTCTTCAGTGGTATCCAGAGGTCTCGCCGCCGATCGCGATACCAGTGGCTCGCCGGCAGAATGCCGACGACGGTGTGGGCTTTGCCGTCGAGCTGTATGGTGCCGCCGAGGATCTCCGAATCAGCGCCGTAGCGACGCTGCCAGAAGTCGTGGGACAGGATGGCGACGTCCTCGCTGCCAACGACCTCGTCGGATTTCAGAAAGGCCCGACCGGAGGCGAGGGTGGTGCCCAGGAGGTCGAAGAATCCGGCCGTGACGCGAGTTGCGGTGATGCGCTCGGGCTCGGTACCGCCTGCGAGAGTGAGCTGAGTGGCGCGGGTGCCGGCGATGCGCAGGTTCTCGGCACGATCGCGGAAGTCGAACAGATCCGGGATCGAAAGACGAGTGCTGTCCCAGCCGCGCTCCGGGTTGGTG
>JANQPS010001345.1 GCA_028285365.1 Thermoanaerobaculia bacterium
CAGGAGCGAGATTTCCGGAGAAGATCTGGGTCCCGAGATCAGACTCGAGCTCATCCGGAGGCAGTCCCAGCAAGCTGGCCAGTTCGCGATTGAACGCCAAGAGCTTCGGAGCCGCCACCGCCTCCGCCTTCCACGGAGCGTAGAAGCCGTCCAGCTCACGCGCATACGTATTGTCGAACCCGAAGTCGACGGTGGTTGCTGTCGCCATAGGTCCGCTCTCAGCGACGTCCGGTCGTCACAGCGGCGCTGGAGAGATCACTGGTCTGCCCCAGAAAGCCGAGGATGGCTTCCTTGAAGGCCGGCTTGAACGGTGTGTCGGTGTGCGTTCCGCCCTCGATGGTCACGAGCGGCACGTCCGGGCGCACCTCGAGCAGCGGTCGAACCGACGACTCCAGCAGGCCGTCCTCGGAACCCACCACGAGGAGCATCGGCGCCTTCACGCCTCGGAGCTCGTCGGCCGTGAGCCCGAACTCTCCGAAGGCGCGATAAACGGCTCCCAGCGCTGCAGTCCTCGGCGGTCGGCCGCGATAGTTGCCCTGTCGATACCGATCCCGCGTCTCGTCGTCGGCTCGGGTCCAGCCCATGCCGGCAATGACGGCCGAGCGGACCCGCTCTGGATACTCGGCGAGCAGTCGAAGAGTGATCATGCCCCCCATCGAGTAGCCGACGACGTGCGCCTGGTCGATCCCGAGGTGATCGAGCAGGCGCACCTGGTCTTTCACCATCTCGAGTCCGTAACTCTCCGGTTCTTCGGGTTTGTCGCTCTTGCCATGGCCGCGATTGTCGAGCGTGATGACCTGGTAGCCAGGTGCCAGGGCACTGACGACACCCGGCATGCGCCAGTTGAGGTCGGCCGTTGCCGTGTAGCCGTGAATCAGCAGGACCGGGTCACCCTCTCCTTCGACCTGGTAGTGAATCGTGATCCCGGCGGAATCGAAAGAGGCTTGGGTCTTCGTCGGTTGGGCCGACACCCCGGTGGCCAACGACACACCACAAGCGACAACCAGAAAGGCGGCAGCAGCCGAAGTGCCACGACCAGCGAAAGACAATCTCAAAGTCTTCATGTCGGCAGCGTAGCAACCCTTGGTCTGGCGAGCGACGTTTTCGCGACATTCCAGGACAAGTCGGTCTCGTCTCGCACTTCACGCTGCGTTCCCACTGCGCCCCAATGACCTCTCGACTGACGACTTATCGATTCGGCAGCCCGGCTGCACCTGGTGCTGGCGCTGGACATCGCTCTACAAGCGACTGCAAGGGCTGAGCGGGGTCTCACCGGTCGCTACCTTCGCGAGCGCCGGCTCGAACAGGCGGCGCAACTCCTGCGCAACGACGTCGGCAGCGTCAGCGAGATCGCCTACAGCGTCGGCTTCGCCAGCGTCTCCCACTCCTCGAAGTCGTTCCGGGACCGCTACTCGGTGTCGCCGACCGTGCACAGCCAGTAGGGGGTAGCCGTACTCAGTCGAGCGAGTAGGCCGCGAGCACCCCGTCGAGCCTGCCAACCACGACTCGGCCATCCAGGCCCACGACGCTGGATCCGACGCCCCACCTCGGGGCATCGTCCGGCCGCTCGAACCGCACCCGCCATCGCGGCCTCCCGTCTGGTCGCGACACCGCCCACAACGTGGCCTGGTGCTCGACCATGTAGTCCGCAACACCCACGGTGCCGATGAGCACCAGGTCGTCGACGACGAACGGGCGCCCCCAGGCAGAACCGCCAGTGTCGAACGTCCACAGAACCGAGCCGGTACGCGCGTCGATCGCGTGAAGCTGCTGAGAGTCCGAAGATCCAGCGTAGACGACGTCACCCACCACTCGCGGTGACGACTCCATCCACGAGTACCAGCTGTAGTAGGACCAGGCGCGTGCTCCCGTTTCGAGGTCCAGCCCGAGCAGCTCGTAGCTTCGGCTTCCGACCACGAGGAGCTCACCCGCGAGGGCCGGCGACGTGTTGATTGCCGCCCCGGTCTCCGCGCGCCAGACCTGCTCGCCACTCTCCTGGTCCAATGCCACGACGCTGCCATCGAAGGAGGTCACGTAGACCTTCCCGGCCGCCAGCAGCGGTTGCGACGACGCGGGCTGATCGCTGCCCACGCGCCGCACTTCGTCCCCGCTTTCGAGTGCCAAGACCACCAGCCCCTCGCTGACGGGGACGTAGACTCGCCCGCCGGAGGTGTCGACACGCGGGGCCGGAGCTTGAAACGCGTAGCGACGCGCGGCCTCGGATCCGTCGCTTCGGTCCATTGGAGAGTCGATTCGCCGGGTCCAGTGCGGCCCGCCATCGTGACCGAGCACGGAGAGCTCGCCGTCGTCGGACGACACCAGAATGACGTTGCCGGCCACCACCGGCTGGGCTCGGATCGCGCCTCCGGTGCTTCCAGGATCGACAGTCCAGATCTCCTGTCCGCCCTCGACAGCGATTCTGTGGAGCAGTCCTTCATCGGTTCCGACGAGCACGCTCGATCCGAGAATCGTCAGATCGGCCCAGATGGGAGACTCGAGGTCCCGTCGCCAGAGCTGCTCGGGCTCGCCGGCCGGTTCGGAATCAGCCGGCTCGCTTGCCGCTTGCTCGTGCCTCGAGCGCTCGGACCGCTCGAGCAGGACTTCGATTTCGTGAACTGGCACGAGCTCGGCGGGCAGGGGCCCTCGGAGTCCGCCGTTCGCCGTCCGTTCGAAGCGCGACGACAAGATCTGAAGGGCCCCGTCTTCGCTTTCGTCGACCGGAACCCTACCGATGTCCCAGGCATCGATACTCGGCAGAGACAGCGTCGCGATCAGGCGCCCGTCTTCATCACGGTCCAGATCGAACGCAAACTCCCCTGGCTGGCCCTCGTGCTCGGCGGAGCCAAGCCAGAAGCCGACGAGACCAGAGTCGCCGAGGTCATCCGTCGAGCCCTCGTCCGGCTCACCTGTGCTGCGGGCACAGCTCGCCGCAACCCAACAGACCAGGATCAAACAGGCCATCAGGGTCAGAGCACGCTCGAGCGCTCCACGCTCGTTCTTTTCCATTCACTGCCCTACGACCAGGATCGCCTGCGGTTGCGCGGGCTCGGGAAACCTGGTGCGAGTCACCCGAAAGCTGCCGTGTCGGGGCCCAACGTTGCCTGCTGAGGGGACACCCCGGAACACGAACGGTCGAGCCCGTGAATCCCAAACGCTCCGCGGCGCGAAACAACGAACAGCTCCCAATCGTCTCGCAAGCTCTGCATCGACCAGGTCGTATCGACCAGAAATCGACACGGCGGACGCTTCGCGGCTCGCCAGCCGATGTCAGCACCCGCGCCCGGCACTGTCTCAGCACGGTCTCAGCTCGGTCTCAGCACTGTCTCAGCGCTCTGCGAGTCCGCATCGAGACTCAAGACTAGTTTTCACGATACCCACTGCCCCTCGAAGCCCAATTCGATCCAGAGGACACCAAGATATGTCGCCCATGCGTGCTCGCCTTCTCAGCCAACGATCAGCAGCGCCAGGTCGTCAGCGGCTCCCCGCCTTGGGTCTCCTCCTGCTCGCGGCGTGGGGTTGCGCCGAAGGCCCTGACAACGATCGTCGACGCGCAAAGACCCCTCCGCTCGTCGAGGCCGTCCAAGCTCGATCGGGAGCACTGCCGCTCGAGCAACGCTTGACGGGCACACTGCGCGCTCGCAACCAGGTCGCCATTCGGCCCGAGATTTCGGCGACGGTCCTTGCAGTCATGGCACGCAACGGAGAGTCGGTCACTGCCGGACAGCCCCTGGTGCGACTCGACGAAGCCACGGTCCGCGAGCAGCTGCGACAAGCCGAAGCCGACCATCAGCTCGCCGTGGGTGCCCTCGCCGAGAGGCGGGCGCGCGTCGTTGAGTTGGAGGCCATGGTTTCCCGCACGAGGCGGCTGAAGGACGAAAACCTGGTCAGCGAGCTCGAACTCGAAACGCAGGAGGCTCAACTCCTCGCCGCCCAAGCGACGACAGACCAGGCCAGGGCTAGAGTCGCCCAGGCC